>JALUBM010000231.1 GCA_027044845.1 Sulfurimonas sp. | reverse complement strand
AAATATATGTTACAATTAACGTATGGCAAATGAAAAACTTCTTGACCAGTTTCGGTCTTTTTATTTCAAAAACTATCCCGATGATATGGAAACACAGATTTCTTATTTTGCGGTATTTGGCGGTCTTAACTGGCAAATTGACACGACACAACCCATTTCATCCCTTATTCAAACACTTATCTTAGAAAATTTTGACGAGCTTGATGCAAAAGTGCAAGAGCTCATTCTGCACAATGAAACCAACAGACGGCTGCTAAAAGCACTTGCTATAGGAGACAGAAGAATATTTTCTGCCTTTAATAAAGCTGGATTTAATAATGGTAACGGTGGTGCCATTCTTAATTTTTTACAAGAAAAAGGGCTTATACAGTTAGAATACTCAAGAGAAGAACATCCCAGAAAACTTAAAGAAAAAAGTAAACTCAAACGTGAAGAAGCAAGACATCGCATCTCACATAAAGTCCTCTTTACTTATCCTTTTATTCGTTTTTGGTATTACTTTATTGTTCCAAATATTAAAAATATTCAAGAAAAAAACTATAAGAAAGTACTCTATGATTTTGAACAAAAACAAAACAATTATACAAGTCTTGTTTATGAAGAACTTTCAGAGGTTTTACTCAATTACCATCTAAGAGACTCTCCTATCCTCAGCAGTGGCAGTTACTGGGATGCCAAAATAGAAATAGACATATTAACACTTATGCAAAATGGTAATATTTATGTCGGTGAATGCAAATGGACAAATCACAAAATAAATAAAAAAGAGCTACATAAACTCAAAGAAAAATGTGAAAGGCTCTCTATAGAACCCACACAAATAGTATTTTTTTCTAAGAGAGGCTATTCAAAAGAGTTGATGGGTCTAAGAGGTGCAGCACTTTCCTTATATGAGAGTGGAGATTTTAAAGCACTGTTAAAAAAAAATTCACGTGAAAATATTACGCAAAATCTTTTTAGTGAGTAACCTTAAGTGCATGATATGCTTCTTGTAAAAGCTGAAACTTCTGAGTATAGTGTTCAACCAAATAAGGACTTTCATGAAAAATCGTATCAGGATGATAAACTCTCGCAAGTTTTTTATAATTTTTTTTCAAAACATCAGCAGAAGCTCCAATAGGACACTCCAATATTGTATAAAAATGTTTTTTTTCTTCTTCTAAGGATGATCTGGTTAAATCACCAAAACTAAAATTGGCAAAATCAGAGTAAAGCTTTGACATAAAATGATTATCATAGATATACTGAAGTTGATAATGAAGAACATAACGCTTATTAAGGGTTCGTTCAAGTCTTGCTTTTGCTCTATAATCACTCACATCTACAACCAAAGAGACATCTGTACCTCTTTCAACATAAACTTCAAGTTGCGAACGCATATAATTCAGTACCCATGAATTAGGGTTCTTCAATGAAATAAGAACCGTATTTTTATCATAAGCATACAAATATACTTGAATAGTTTCAGGTTCTTCAAGTTTATTAAGTTCCACTTTTATCGGCTGATTTCCAAACTTCAACATTGAACGAAGAAAGAACTCATGATTAAAATCGTGAGTTTTCGCATGATATGCACTTAACTCTTTTATAAAATTCTCTCGAACTTTTTTCAGCGATTTATTTTGAAATACAAGCACAGATTTTGGTAAAAATAGCATACCCCGTGAGTGATGATTTAAAAACTTTATCATCCAGCTTGCATTCAAAGTTTTAAACCCGGTTGTAATAAGAATAAGATTATTGCGTAAAACAATTTCCATATGTCCAACCTTTTATGGAAAAATTTTAATTATAAAAAGCAAAAATAGTTCCACTTTAAAAATATGCCATTTATCCTGATTTGGCACTTAATTAAGATGGCTTTGAGAATATTTATAGATATTTTGAGTATAATTACATTATTACTATTTGCTAAGGAAAAGATTTGCACGAAAATATGAATGAAAAGTGTGCTGTTGTTGGAATTTTTGGTCATAAAGAAGCTTCAAAATTGGCTTATTTTTCCCTCCATTCTCTCCAACACCGCGGACAAGAAGCAGCAGGTATTAGTGCTTCTAATGGTAAAAAAGTCCATACTATTAAAGACCGTGGGCTTGTGATGAGTGTATTTAATGAAGAAAAGCTCTCTACTTTAAGTGGTACAAGTGCCATAGGTCATACCCGTTACTCTACAGCTGGCAATGATTCCATACTTGATGCTCAGCCCGTATTTGCAAGATACGATTTAGGTGAAATGGCAATTGTTCACAACGGAAATTTTACAAATGCAGAAGAGGTAAGAAATAGATTAATAAAACGTGGTGCAATTTTTCAAACCTTTATGGATACAGAAAACCTTATTCATCTTATAGCAAAAAGTGAAAAAGACAAACTTTTAGACAGAATCATAGATGCTGTTCAAAAAATAGAAGGAGCATTTTCTCTTGTCTTTTTAAGTCGAACAAAAATGTTTGCAATGCGTGATAGATTTGGATTTCGTCCACTTAGTCTTGGACGTTTACCAAATGGTGGCTATATAGTAGCTAGTGAAACATGTGCATTTGACCTTGTAGGTGCAACTTTTATACGGGATGTTGAGCCAGGAGAACTTCTCATATTTGAAGAAGGAAAAGCACTTCAAAGTATAAAAATTTTTGAACCGACGCCAAAACATTGTATTTTTGAATATGTTTATTTTGCTCGTCCTGATTCTCTTGTATTTGGACAATCCGTATATGAATCAAGAAAAAATATGGGAAAAGAACTAGCAAAAATTCAGCCAGTTGAAGCTGATTTAGTTATTCCTGTACCTGACGGTGGTGTTCCTGCAGCCATTGGTTATGCACAAGAGAGCGGCATACCTTATGAAATGGGTATTATGAGAAATCACTATATCGGTCGTACTTTTATAGAGCCAACACAAGAAATGCGTGATTTAAAAGTAAAAATGAAACTCTCACCTATGACTGATATTATTAAAGGAAAAAAAGTTATTGTTATTGATGATTCTATTGTAAGAGGAACTACATCAAGAAGAATAATTAGAATGCTCAAAGAAGCAGGGGCAAGTGAAGTCCATATGAGAGTCTCCTCTCCTCCGACAACAGACCCTTGTTTTTATGGCGTTGATACACCCAGTAAAAAAAATCTAATTGCGGCGAATATGAATGTACAAGAAATTTGTGATTATATAGAAGCAGATTCCCTAGCGTATTTGGATGAAGCATCACTTCTAAGAAGTGTAAATGCAACAGATAATATATACTGTACTGCTTGCTTTACTGGAAAATATATCGTTTAATTAAAATAAGGAGATAATTATATTACAGCAAATATACACTTACGGCAACTATTTAAAAAATAAATTTGGTGTAAAAGTTTACAAAGTCGGTATAAATATCTCTGGTTTTACCTGCCCTAATATTGATGGAACTGTTGCAAAAGGTGGCTGTACCTTTTGTGAAAATGATTCTTTTTCGGCTAGTACCGATGAAGTTCAAGAGCTGAAAGGTTTTCATCTCAATCTCAATTCACAAGAAAATCCATTTTTAAACAAGCAACTTAAACAACTTGAACTTCAATTTGATGCCATTTCAAAGCGTCAAGCTAAAGAATACGGAGCAAAGAAGTTTTTAGTATATTTTCAATCATTCACCAATACTTACGCCCCGTTTGAAACACTTAAAGCCTTATACGATAAAGCACTTTCCTTTGACAATGTCATAGGTTTGAGCATCGGTACGCGTTCTGATAGCATTACAGATGAAACACTCACATATCTTTCTAAACTCGCACAATCCAAAGAAATTTGGATAGAATTTGGAATTCAATCGGTATATGATGAAACATTAGAAAAAATCAACCGTGGACATGATAGTGCAAATGTCAAAGAGTGGATTCTAAAATCAAAAGAAGCTGGTTTACATGTATGCGGACATTTGATTTTTGGTCTACCTGATGAAACACAGAGAATGATGCTTGAGACATCCAAAGCAGCTTATGAGTGGGGGATTGATTCTATAAAATATCACCCACTTTATGTTGTAAAACG
>JALUBM010000230.1:486-4067 GCA_027044845.1 Sulfurimonas sp. | reverse complement strand
AGTGCTATTGCCATGGGTGATGGGAAAACTCACTCAAGTTATAAACGTGCAAAACTTGAAAAAAGTGTTGGGGATAAAGCAGTTGAAGAACTTACTGAGAGGGGTATTATACGCATTGAAAAACCAAAAAAAGAGTTTACTTCATGGACAGACAATGAAAAACTTGATAACAAACTCTATTTCACAACACCCTTTTTACGTTTTTGGTTTGCTTTTATCTCTCCCCTTTTTAAAGGCATTCGTGACGGTGACTACTCAGAAGTAAAAAAACGATGGGAAAATCGAGAAGCAGAATTTACAAATTTAATCTTTACACAGCTTTCACATGAACTACTCAAAAATGTTTTTGAAAAAGAAGACCCTATTGTAGAAAGTTCAGATTATTGGGATAAAGAGACAGAATTTGATATTTTTGCTAAAACAAAATCAGGAAAAACGATTGTAGGCAGTACAAAATATACAAATGCAAAGGTCAAAAAGAGTGAACTAAGTCGCCTGCAAGAACTTGCAAAAAAAGCAAATATTGATGCAAATATTTTTGCGATTGTCTCAAAAAAAGGTTTTTCTAGTGAGTTGAAAGCACTCAAAGGGAAAGAATTACGCCTCTTTACAATCAAGAATTTTGCTAAATTAATGGAGTAATTATGTCTAAAAAAGTATTGTTGTTACATGGCTGGGGTGGGAGTGATTATCCACATTGGCAAAGCTGGCTTGCAGGTGAAATTGCCAAAGATTACGGCTATGTTAATTTTTTAAAATTTTCAGATTCTGATAAACCTGAACTTAGTGTATGGATGCAAGAACTCCAAACTACCCTTGAAGATTTTCGACCAGATATTGTTATTTGCCATTCTTTAGCAAATACATTATGGTTCCATCTGTGTAATACAAAAAAAATAAACGAGATAGAAAAACTCTATCTAGTGGCACCTCCAAGCCTTACATGTAAGGTAGAAGAGCTAAAAGAATTTTTTCCGCTTACTCTACCTTTAACTTTGTGTGCAAAAGAGACAATGCTTATCACCTCTACGAATGACCCTTATATGAGTATAAAAGAAGCATCTACTTTAGAAAAAGTATTACATGTAACGATGAAAGTCTTAGGAAATGCGGGACATATAAATGCTGACAGTGGTTATGGAGAGTGGCAATGGATGCTTCAAGAGATAAAATCTGCTTTTTTTAATGGATAAAAGTGTAAAATACATTTATGATTCAGTTAACAAATATTTCAAAATCTTTTACAACACAAGAACTTTTTAAAAATCTCGACCTTAAGCTTAATTCTGGCAATCGTCTTGGACTTGTTGGACGCAACGGAAGTGGAAAATCTACACTTTTTAAAATTATTATCGGTGAAGATCATGCAGATGAAGGTAATGTTATTATTCCAAAGAATTACCGTATTGGCACGCTCAAACAGCATTTGATTTTTAGTGAAAAAACGCTCAGAGAAGAAGCGGCACTCGCACTTAGTGAAGAGATGCAATATGATACTTACCGTGTTGAAAAAATTCTTTTTGGACTAGGATTTAGTGCAGACGATTTAGAAAAAGACCCGCTTTCATTCTCAGGTGGGTACCAAATACGTATAAATTTGGCAAAGCTTTTAGTAACAGAACCGAATCTTTTACTTCTTGATGAGCCGACAAACTATCTTGATATTGTCTCACTTCGTTGGCTCAAGTCATTTCTAAGAAATTTTGATGGAGAAGTGATTCTTATTACGCATGATAGAAATTTCATGGATGGCGTTTGTACCCATACGGCAGGCATTGTAAGAAAAAATCTCAGACTTATAGAAGGCGATACACATAAATTTTATGCACAGCTTGCAGCGAACGATGAGCTCCACCAAAAACAAAAAATCGCTCAAGATAAAAAAGTCAAAGAGCTTGAAGAGTTCATAGCAAAAAATAAAGCACGTGCTTCTACGGCCTCACTGGCACAATCAAAGGTCAAGCAACTCCAAAAGATGGACAGACTTGAAGATTTAAACAATGATGCCTCCCTTGCGTTTAACTTTAACTATAAAGAGAGCCCTGCAAAAGTGTTGCTCGATGTCAAAGATGTCAGTTTTGGCTACACACCCCAAACGCCGCTTTTTCAAAATATCTCATTTACATTAGCAAAAGGAGAAACTCTTGGTATCATAGGGAAAAACGGTAAAGGAAAATCAACCCTTTTAAACACTATAGCAAGGGAGTTACAACACAACAAAGGTGAAATAAACTTCAATGCTTCTACAGAATTTGCACACTTTGGACAGACAAATATTGCCCATTTAAATCCTAACAATACCATCATGGATGAAATCTACAATGCAAATGCCAAACTCGGTGAAGCCAATGTTAGAAGCATTTGCGGAGCGATGATGTTTAGTAGAGAGAGAGCCGAGAAAAAAATATCACTGCTCTCAGGCGGTGAAAAAAGCAGAGTGATGCTTGGACAAATTATAGCCAAAGATGTAAACCTCTTACTCTTGGATGAACCAACCAACCACCTTGATATGCAAAGCATAGAGGCTCTTACAAATGCCATCAATAACTTTCAAGGCTCAACTATTGTTGTCACCCACTCCGAGGAGCTATTGCGTCGTGTATGTGATAGACTTATTATATTTGCAAAAGAGGGAGCAGAGTATTTTGACGGTACGTATGATGACTTTTTAGCAAAAATTGGCTGGGAAGACGATGATGATGACACCAAAAAGATTCAAGAAACTCCAAAATCAAATCATAAAGAGAGTAAAAAACTTCGTGCAGAACTCGTAAGAGAACGAAATAAATGTATTTCACCACTTAAAAAAAAGGTTGATACACTTGAAGATATAATTATGAAACTTGAAAATACACTTTCATGCAAGCATGAAGAACTTATAAAAGCTTCAAATGTGGGAGATAGTGCTACTTTGATGGAGCTTTCAAAAACTGTCTCAGAGATGGAAAACCAGATAGAAGAGAATTTTTTACAACTTGAGGAAGAACAAACTAAGCTAGATGAAATTTTAGAAAAGTATGCATTAAAGATAGAAGAAGTTAGCTAACTTCTTCTAAATTCTTTAAACTTTAAAATGATTAAGATCATCTTCTAAATCGCTAGCAACAATATTTAATTTTTCTATATCAATAGATACTGCTTTTACTACGGTTATACTATTTTTAGATTCTTTATCTATATCATTAATATTTGCAACAATTTTTACAGTAGAATTACTTGCATTGACTAAAGCATCAAGCGACTTATTCATATATCCAGAAGTTTCTTCTATAAAGAAGAAGTTGTTTTCTAATTTTAATTTTGAATCATTAGCTATTCCAGCAACTTTTTGTATCTCCTTACTGTTTTTACCTATTTTTTCAGATACATCACTTATGGTTTGTGTGATAATGGTTATGGTTGTATTGATGTCAACAATACTGCGTTGTATGCTTTCGGCAAGTTTTCTTACTTCATCTGCAACAACAGCAAATCCTCGACCGTGTTCACCTGCTCGTGCGGCTTCTATGGCAGCATTAAGTGCTAATAAGTTTGTTTGGTCTGCAATATCATTAATTGTACCTATAATATTTGATACATCC
>JALUBM010000230.1:0-476 GCA_027044845.1 Sulfurimonas sp. | reverse complement strand
ATTTTGTGATGCTTTATCGGTTTCATCTGCTAATTGCTCAAGATTTTTATTTGTTATATGAAAAACATCCTCGATAGAATTGATTTTTTCTTTTACAATATCAGAATCACTAACAGTTTCCTCAATCATTAAAATTGTCTCTTCTCCAAACTGCTTAGCATCGCTCACTACATTAGAACTTCTTACTAAACTATCTATTACCTTTTTAAAGTCCTCACTTGCATTTTTACTTATAGCCTTATTCTCTTCTGAACTTTTTTTAACTTCAACAACTGCATTTTTCATATTTTTTAATAAGCTGTTAAGTTTTTGATAAATGTTACTTATTTCATTTTTAGATAGATTGTTTTTGTTAAAGGAGAGATTGCTGTCTTCATTAATTTTTTCTAAATCTTTTTGAAGAGTAGTTAAGGATTTTTGAATTGACATTCCAAAGAGTGTGCTAAAAATTAAGGTGCTTGCAAATGCAATAATAG
>JALUBM010000229.1 GCA_027044845.1 Sulfurimonas sp. | reverse complement strand
GAAAATAAAATGCTAAGTTTGAACCTATAAAACCCGCACCACCTGTTATTAATATTGTTTTATCTTTTAAATCATCTTCTATGTATCGCATCTTCACATCCATAATAAATTAATTTTAATAAAATGATACCTTTTAATTCATTAACAAGTATTTAAGACTTTACCTATTATAATATTAACTGAACTTTAACTTAAGGAAATAAAATGAAAAAAATCGTAATCGCTTCAATAGCAACATTGGCGTTAGTAACAGCTGCATCTGCTGCAGTAAACACAAAAGCTTGTGCAGCATGTCATGGTGCTAACTTTGAAAAACATGCAATGGGAAAATCTAAAATTGTTAAAGATTTAACACATGCTGAAATTGCAACAGCACTTAAAGGTTATAAAGCTGGGACTTTCGGTGGACCATTAAAAGGTGTTATGCATGGACAAGTTGCTCGTTATTCAGATGCGGACTTAGATGCAGTTGCTAAAACTATCGGTAAATAATTTTCGATATTGAAAACTGATGCCCCATCTTATGGGGGATCTTTCTACTCAGGAAAATAGTTTCTCTTCTTTTTTTCTTTTAGTTTTTTAACCTTCTTTTCTTTTTCATAAGCATCATTCAAATCATCAATACCATCAAATTTAACTGCATTTAAAAAATGTTCAGAATCATCAAATTGCCCTTTTTTTATCGCCCATATCAAAGCCACAACAGCAATACTCCCTAAAAAAATAGATACTCCAAGCATCATACCAATAACCCAATCACTCATATTCTAATCCTTATATCCAAATTTAATTCTCATTGAATTTCCTACTACTATTAAAGAACTTATGCTCATAGAGATTGCCGCAATGAGAGGAATAATGTATCCTGCCATTGCCAAAGGAATTGTAATAGCATTATAAATAAACGAAAGGGCAAGATTCTCTTTTATCATGGTAAATGTTTTTCGAGAAATTTTAAAACTCTCGTAAAGTGAACTAAACGTATCATTTAATAATACGACATCACTCACTTCTATCGCAATATCACTTCCATTACCCATAGCAATAGCAATATCAGAGTTTGCCAATGCCAAAATATCATTCACACCATCCCCTGCCATAACCGTTACTTTACCTTTTTCATGCAATTTTTCTATAAATAGTGCCTTATCTTGAGGTGTCAGTTCATATTTGTATTTATCAATTCCTACCATCTGTGCCACTTTCTTCGCACTTTTTTCATGGTCTCCCGTGAGCATAATTATTTCTATACCCATCTTTTTTATTTTTTCTATCACCTCTTTGGCATCCTCGCGCGGCACATCAAAAAGTTCATATTTTGCCAAAAGTTCTCCGCCATAAGCAAAATAAAATTCACTATTCTCACTTGAACTATTTACATCAATACCAATAATTCGCATAAGCTTTGCATTCCCACCTGCAAGCATTTTTTCATTATACATAGCAGATAAACCTTGGGAAGGAAGATTTTGAAAACTTTCCAATTCCAAAGAAGTTAAATCATTCTCAAAAATATACTCCGCCACACCATTTGCAACGGGATGTTTTGAGTTAAGTACTAATGAATAAAGTAATGATTTGTGGAAGGAGGAATATATCTCCTCTTTAACAACTTGTGGTCGTCCTTTTGTAATCGTTCCAGTTTTATCAAGCAACAAAACATTTGCATTTGCCATTGTCTCTAACTGTACGGCTTCTTTAAAGAGTATTCCTCTTTTTGAAGCGATAGAAAGACCAACCAGTGTCGCGACAGGTGTTGCTAAAGCAAGGGCACAAGGGCATGCAATAACAATAACTGCAATAGAAATCATAAAAGATTGTTCAAAATTTAATGAATAAATATACCAGCCAACAAAAGTAATAAACGAAAGTGCCAAAATAACTTCTGAAAAATATTCACTCAGTTTATTTGCCAACTGCTGAATTTTCGGTTTGTTATTCATCGCATTTTCAAGTAATGCGACAATATTACTCATAGTCGAATGTGCAAAATCTTTTGTTACCTTGTATTTTACATCTGCGTCTATACTTACCGTTCCGCTAATAATATTTCCCCCTATATTTTTAAAGATAGGCTCACTCTCTCCAGTAAGACTTGATTCATCAAAATTTCCACTGCCCTCTTTTATCTCACCGTCAAGTGCAACACGTTCTCCCGAGTTGATTATAACAACTTCTCCCACATTAACATCATTAACATTTTTCGTAACAATCTTTTTATCAGTAATAATCTTTACATCATTTGGCAAATGATGACTCATAATATCCAAAGTATCAGCAATACTTTTTTTACTAAGAACCTCTAAAAACTTTCCAACAAGCACAAAAGTTATAATCATTGTAACTGAATCAAAATAAGCCTCACCACTGCGTGTAACCGTAATATAAATAGAATATATATATGTTAATATTGCACCTGTAGCAACCAGTGTATCCATATTTACCGTTTTTGTTTTCATTCCATAATACATGCCACGGATAAAAGGCCATCCACTGTAAAAAAGTACTGGGGTAGAGAGTACCCATTCACCAATATTTAATATATGTTTGATATTTTCAGAGATACCACTAAAATAACCAGCATACTGCGCAACCATTATAGTCATCATGTTCATCGTTGCAAAAATAGCAACCGCTATCCGAGTATAATATTCTTTTCGTTCTTTATCTGCTTTTTGTTCTTGTAATGAAGCATCATACGGGTATGCATCATACCCAATAGCACGAATCATATCTATAATTTTAGAGAGCTTGAGCGTATCATCATCCCAAATAATTTTTGCTTTATTATTTGTATAATTGATATTTGTAGCAATAACACCTTCCATATTTGTCAATGCTTTTTCATTCAGCCAAACACAAGCAGCACAATGAATGCCTTCTATAACTAAAGAAACTTCACTAAAACCATCTTTGTTTAACGTAATAAATCGTTCATAAAAGGCTGGAGAATCAAAGTTAAAAGAATTTTCATACTGCTTGGATGGTGGGGCAAGTTTATTATTCCCAAGTTTATCATAAAAACTATCCAGCCCTTCATTTGAGAGTAAATGAAATACTCCCCGACAACCATTACAACAAAAATAATGTTCATTTTCCTTTATCATAACATCTTTTGAAAATTCTAGATGACAATGATCACAGGCGATTTTATCTGACAACTTCAAACTTCCCTATATCTTTATTTTTTCTAATATCTTTCCATGGTTTAACAAGCCCACTCATGCAAATATACACACCATTTTCTTTGAGTGCTTTGGCATATCCTATAGCCATGCCAAGATTTAAAGATGCTTCAACGTTGTCAATTTCAAATGGCTTCATTGCACCCGTTATTATAATTTTTCTCTCATCAAAAACTTCATCTAAGAATTCCGCAGTCAAATCCATAGTATCAGTCCCATGCACTATAACAAAAGTATCTTCGGTGGATTCTCGTATAATATTAGCCAACATACGTCTATCATTACTATCCATTTCTAAACTGTCTTTATAAACAACTCCAGCTACATTATAAGTTTCTTGCACAGTATATAAAATTTTCTCAATTGCCATATTATCATAAGGAACTTCAAGTTCACCACTTGTCTCATTATATCGCTTGTTAAAGGTTCCACCACTATTTAATATAAGCATTTTTTATTTCCATATTTCATTAAGTTTATGAACAATTTTGGTCGATTTTAAATTTGTAATATTTTTTGTTTTATCAAATAAATATGTTTTTTTAATGCCCGCATTGAATGCTGCTAAAATATCACGTTCTTTATCCCCAATCATTAAAGAACTTGTCAAATCAATATTAAATTCTTCTTCTGCCGCTAAAATCATTCCTGGTTCTGGTTTTCGACAATTACATTTTCCATCAATTTTTGGATGATGTGGACAATGATAGACTTTCGTAATTGTTATGTTTCTCTTTTTATACTCTTGTAACATCCAATTTGTTAAAAGTTCAAAATCTTTCTCACCATAATATTTTCTTGCAATTCCTGATTGATTTGTTACAATAACAATCAAATAACCTAAATCTTGATAATATTTACATAGTTCAAAAATACCATCAATAAATTCAAAATCACTCTTTTTA
>JALUBM010000228.1 GCA_027044845.1 Sulfurimonas sp. | reverse complement strand
ATTATAGCCTTGTATTACAGGACTATTACGGGGAAAACATACAATTTCCCAAAAGAGATACATGAAAAAGAATTAGATATTTTCGTTAAAGAAATAAATAAAAGAGAAAAATTGATAGATTCTGCATGTAAAATTACAGATCTTGCTATAAAAACGAACTCTGAAGATCTAGCTGGACAGAGATTATGATAAAAAATGCATATGTTCAAGATTTAAAACATAAAGAAGATGAATTAGCTATTCAGTACCTTCCAGCTGTTAAAGCAATGGCATTTCGTTTGAAAGAACGACTTCCCAGTTCAGTTGATTTTAGTGATCTTTCGGCAATCGGTACAGAAGAATTAATAAAACTTGCAAGACGATATGATGAAAATCTCAATGATTCTTTTTGGGGATATGCAAAAAAAAGAGTCTATGGTGCAATGCTTGATTATTTAAGAAGTTTAGATATTTTAAGTCGTGCAAGCCGTAAGCTTGTAAAAGCGATAAACTATGCAGTAGAAGAATATAGACTTATACATGATGAAGAACCAAGCGATGAGGAACTTGCTAAAAAACTTAATGAGAGTATAGAAAAAATTCATGAAGCACGTATTGCTTCAAGTATTTATACGGTAATGCCGTTGCATGATCAACTTCAAATTGGTGATGAAGGTGCAGCACTTGTCCAAATTGAAAAAGAAGAACTAATTGCAGTGATAAAAAAAGTTCTTTCTGTCTATAAAGAGAGAGAACAGATGATAATTCAGTTATACTACTTTGAAGAGTTAACCTTAAAAGAAATTAGTAACATTTTAGATATTACAGAATCTCGTATTTCACAGATTCATAAGTCAGTAATTCAAAAAATAAAAGATAGTATAGGAGCATAATATGGCAGATATACTGTCACAAGAAGAGATTGATGCTCTTTTGGATGTTGTTGAGGATGAGGGCGATAATGTCTTAGAGGCAGATGAAGAGAACTTACTGCCTCAACGACAGGTAACTCTCTATGATTTTAAACGTCCAAATAGGGTTTCAAAAGAGCAGCTTCGTGCATTTCGTGGTGTGCATGATAAAATGGCAAGAAGTTTAGCATCACAAATATCTTCTATAATGCGTTCTATCGTTGAGATACAGTTACATTCTGTTGATCAAATGACCTATGGGGAATTTTTAATGAGTTTACCAAATCCTACAAGCTTTAATGTTTTTTCAGTAAAGCCACTAGAAGGAAGCGGTATTATAGAAATTAATCCTTCTATAGCTTTTCCTATGCTAGATAGGTTACTTGGTGGGAAGGGTGAACCTTTTGATGCAAGTCGAGAGTTCTCTGATATTGAGCTGAGTTTATTTGAGACAATATTGCGTGTCATGATGAGTACACTCAAAGAAGCTTGGGGTCCAGTTATGGAGGTTTATCCCACTATTGAATCCAAAGAATCCTCTCCAAATGTTGTTCAAATTGTTGCACAAAATGAAATTGTTGTTATGGTGGTTATGGAGATAATAATAGGGCATAGTTCTGGAATGATGAATATATGCTATCCTGTTATCTCTTTAGAACCAGTTCTTCCAAAGTTGGCTAGTCGTGATTTGATGTTGAATGAGACAAGCTCTAAAAAAAGTAGAAATACAGAGTTGAAAGTTTTACTTGGTGGTGCAAAAGTTAATGTTGAAGCCAATTTAGGTGAGGCTGATTTGAGTATGCATGATATACTTGAACTAAAAGTAGGTGATGTCATTAGATTGTCGAGTGCTGCAGATGATGTTGTAACTGTAGCAGTAGATGGTAAAGAAAGATTTCGGGGTGAAATAGGATTACGTAGATTTAGAAAGTCTATTAGTGTTATAGAAATTATTGAGACAGAAAAAGATACGGTAAAACGTGCATTAGAAAATTTAGAAAAACAAAGACATGAAAAGATTTCTGGTGTAAGAGAAATAATACATCAAGAAGAGGATACTGAAGTTGAAAATGGAAATGAGGAGTAAATAATGAGTGATTTTATGAAACTATTTGAAGATGAAACAGTTGGTACTATTGAAGCACTTATTGGAGTTGCTCCAAGTTTAGAATTAAAAGAAGCACAAGAACTAAGTATTATTTCAAATATTGTTCCACCAATTGTTCTTGTGAAAATTAAAGTTAGCGGTGATGTTGATGCCAATGTTATGGTTGCATTACCCCCAAATTTAGCAGCTTCACTTTCAGATATGATGATGGGTGAAGAAGCAAGTGATCGAGAAGATGTAAGTGAAGATGATATTGATGCGACAAAAGAGATTGTTTCAAATATATTTGGAGCTATTGGTAATACACTGTCAGCACAAAAAGAGTTGCCAGTCTTGTCTTTTACCATTGAAAATATAGAGCTTATTGGTGATAATGACGAAGTGAGTTTAGAAAATTTCAGTAGAATGTATGTTTATAAGTTTAATTTGGAATCATTACATTCATCACTAATGTTTACTATAGATGAAAAATTAAAAAATATTTTATTTCCATCAGAGTTTTCAGCAAAAGAATCATCAGGGGAAGAAAATAGAAGTGGTGAGTCAGATTCTATGCATATATCATCAAATTGTGAAGAAGATATTAGTCTCAGTAATGACGAGATGAAGAATATTGCACTTATTATGGATGTTAAACTGCCAGTTCGAGTAAGAATTGGAAAAAAAAGAATGCTTTTAAAAGATGTACTTAATATGGATATTGGTTCTGTTATAGAACTTAATCAACTTGCAAATGATCCTTTGGAAATTTTGGTTGACAATCATGTGATTGCACAAGGCGAAGTTGTAATTGTTGATGGTAACTTTGGTATACAAGTGACTACAATAGGTACAAAAAAAGAAAGATTGACACAGCTTAAAAGTTAACGAGGAAATAATGGAAGGAAAAGTTTTAGTAGGGATGAGTGGAGGTGTTGATTCAACAATAGCTTCACTATTGTTAAAAGAACAAGGGTATGAAGTAGAAGGTTTATATATGAAGCTTCACTCAAAGCCAGGTTATCATGAAATTCATCAAGCACGTGCTCAAAAAGCGGCTGACTTTGTTGGTATTAAATTACATGTACTTGATTTACAAAAGATATTTAATGAAAAGGTATTTCAGCCCTTTATTGATGCATATGCTGAAGGGAAAACTCCAAATCCATGTGCTTTATGTAATAGAAATTTAAAATTCGGTGAAATGATAAAATTTGCTGATGAAATAGGTGCTCAGTATTTAGCGACAGGACATTATATTAAAACTGATGGAAGGTATTTATATTCTGCTGATGATGGTACAAAAGATCAAAGTTATTTTCTCTTTTATATAAATAAAGAAGTTCTTCCTAGATTAAAATTTCCTCTTGGTGAACGCCATAAAAAAGAGATAAAAGCATTAGCAGCATCTATAAAAGGGCTTGAATCATTTTCATCACAGGCAGAGTCGAGTGAAATATGTTTTGTAGAAACAACATATACAGATTTGTTAAAAGATTATGTAGCTGTCGATCAAATCGGAGAAGTACTTAATATAGAGGGTAATATTGTCGGTGAGCATAAGGGCTATATGCATTATACAATTGGAAAACGTAAAGGTTTTACAGTTCATGGTGCACATGACCCACATTTTGTTTTAAGCATTAATCCAGAAAAAAATCAAATTGTTGTAGGTAAAAAAGAAGACTTGGCATGTTATGATGTAAAGTTAAATAATTTAAACATGTTTGATGATAGGAAAGAATTTGATACAACTGTAAAACTACGATATAGAACAAAAGCAGTGAAGTGTCATGTCAATATTATAGAAGATGAAGCATATTTAAAATTAGAAGAAGGTGTCTTTGGTGTTGCTGTTGGCCAAGCAGCAGTTTTCTATGATGATGATAAGCTTATAGGTGGTGGTTGGATTATAGAATCATAATCTGACATATTTTTACATATTTTAGACTTTCTATTCAATTTCTTAAATTCTTAAGCATTATCTAAGCAACACTCCCCTATAATTCCCATCCACAAACAGAGAGACCTTGTTTAAAAGGGCTAACGGGACTTCAAGTAGAAGTTTAAGAGACTGTTTGAGATCATTGAAAACTAAGCAAGTAAGAGACTAGATAGTAACAA
>JALUBM010000227.1 GCA_027044845.1 Sulfurimonas sp. | reverse complement strand
CTCTACAAGCTAGACTTTGCTGCTTTAGCTAAAAACCGATATACTACTTCTAACGAAAACTCAAAGTAAGTATAGAGTAAAAAATTATAAAAAAAGAACATACGAGCTATTTAGAGTGATTTGTTTTGTAGTTTTGTTGTATTCTAGGGTTTGCATTATTTCAAAAATTGTTCTATTTCTTTGTAACCATAAGAATTTTTTACTGTTTTTTCAATATATTCAAAATCAATAACACCGTCTTTAAATGGAACAGGAATTTGCATTTTGTTAAGTTTTGTAAGATTTAACTTTCTGTAATAATTATATCGCCATTTGTGATTTCTTATCATAGTTGCTATATAAAATAATAAATAAGGATTATATCCATCCTTTAATGCTAAAACAGCATTATCTCCACTTGTTACAAAGTCTTCAAATTGAAAAAACACCTCTCCTACACTTCCATTAAGTGCTAAAGTGAGGCATTTGGCTTTAAAGTTTGGTTCAACTTCATAGAATCCTGATGCTCCATTATTTAAAGATGAAGTTGTAATATATGGTGTATCTCCTTTTTCTAAGGCATTTTGAGGTAATGCTGTTGCTTTTTTTACAACACAGAGTCCATTTTTTGTTTTTTGGTTGTAAACAACATTAACAAGCTTTATCTTTTTTAATGAATTTGTATTTTTTTTGATTTTGTATTAAATAGCTTAAACTATTTCTCATCATCTGCTCTATTCCAACTTCTATATCTTCCTCTGTTGGTAGCTTGCTGTCTAAATATATTTCAGGCACAAGTTCAAGATTTGGGATTGATTTATCTATTCTGCAAACCTTTTTAAATTCAGGTACATTTTCAACTTTTATATTTTGATTCATAATAAATAATTTCAATTCATTATGAATTTCTGCTAGCTGATTTCTCTCTTTTGAAGATTTTACTCTTTTGCCCTTCTTTTTTCTGTATCCATCAGTTACAGCCCTTGCAAAATAAACATTTTGATTTTTATAATCGTGTTTAATCCCTTTTTTTATAAACACACCAACCGTTCCAACTGCAACAGGATAAAAAAGCTCTTTTGGTAAAGTAATAACTGATAATAAAGTATTATTTTCCAAAAGTTGTTCTCTCCATTTAGTACCACTTTTTCCTTCTACGAATACAGATATAGGAACAATGGCAAACAATATACCATTATCTTGCATTTGAGACAAAGCATAATCAATAAAATCTCGCTCTTTTTCATCCCCTTTTTTAAGAGCAAATGGTGGGTTCATTAAAACTTTTGTGATTAGCGGTTTTTTAGGGGATTTCCCATTTCTTTTTAAGAATTTACCTGTTTTTTCGTCATCTATGATTGTTTGCTCTATATTATTTTGAAAACAGTTTCCCTCTTTCATATTGTTTCTACCATCGCCTCTAAAAATCATATTTACTAGGGCAAGTGCTACAACTTCATCATCTTGTTCAATACCAAAAATATGATTGTTTTTAAAATTATCTATTTGTTCTGTATTTGAAAAAGATTTAATATAGTCAAAGCCTGCCACAAGGAAACCACCTGTTCCGCATGTTGGGTCGAAAATATAATCACTACTTGTCACACCAATTACATCAACGGCAAATTCTGTAACATGTCTTGGAGTTAAAACAATACCTATCTCTTTTGCACCATTTCCATATTTTAAAAATTTCTCATAAAACTCCCCAAGTATATCCTTACCCGATGACATAGCATTTTGTATATCAAGAGTCGATAATTCTTTAATAGTTTCAATTATTGCACTACGATATTTTATATGATTTTCTTTTGTAGGAGGTAGTTCAAGTTTTATAAAATCAAAAAAGTTTTCTTTTTCAACATCACGAAGTTTCTTTTTTATATACGCATTAACATTTTCTACTAAAGTTGTAGTATCTTCTTCTCTTAAATTAATACTATTATTCTGAGCGAGGGATAGAACTAAACCTGCTAAAAACCTTGCTCTTTTGTTTTTGTTTATTCCTGCGTTATGCAATATTTCATTAATTTCTATAGCAGAGCTAATATATTTTTCTTCTGGAATGTCAGGCAAATCGCTCCATTCAAAAGTTTTGTTGTGTAAAATAAAAAGAGCTTGTGTTTTGGATAACAATATATTTTTATGCTCACCATTGAAAAGTATATCAGTCCATATCCCATCTTTAAGATACTGATTTCTTACAATGTAACCATCTATATCATTTCCAGCAACACCTGATATAAGCACACACTTTATTTTTTTAGATTTATTAATTTTTTCTGCATATTGATTTTTTGCTTCATCCAAAGCTTTATCTATATCTTTTTTATCTCTTTTTGCTTCGATAACCCAGTATTCAACAGGACTTAATACAATTACCGCTTCAGGCATATCTCGCTTTAAATATTTTTTTAGCTCAATATTTGCTAACACTTCGTTTTGCTTATACACTTCCCCTTCAGGGCTTCTTGCGGGATTTCTAATATTCCATTCTAACTGTTTAAGTTCTTCTTTTATATAAGTATAAGCGTCAACTTCACTATTTTTTGGATTGTTTGTGTGTTGCATTTTTTTCCTTTATTGGTTGACCAAAACCTTTCTCAACTCTAGCTTTTTGTGGTTCTAAATTTAACCGCTTAAAAAGTGGCTTATAGTCTATTTGATTATCAACAAGCTCCCCTAATAGCATAGCAATTATTGCTAAGTTCTTCGGAACTTTTTTCTCTTTATTTGCAAGATTTGTAATTGAATTAGGATTTGCCTTTATTAGCTCGGCAAACTCTTTTATTGTTAAACCTGCCTTACCTATATTTCTAACCAGCTCGTCATAATCCAAATTTAATCCTCAAAAAATTTATTCTCTATTATAGCCAAATAAAATTAAAAAAGCAAATCTTTAACATTTGTTTTATACATTATTTAATTTTTAAAAAACATTAAATTATTTGTCTATTCTATTGACACACATTAAATAATGTGTTATAATCTATATATCTTTTACAAAAGGACTCCAAAATGGCACAACACTTCCTCTTATCAGCAAAAGCCAGAGATTTATCACTTATGAAACTTTTTAATATGAGCGAAAACGAAGCCTTTGAATACTTTAAAGCTGTCAGATGGAGTGATACAGAGGGTGTGCCTGTATGCCCTAGTTGTGGAACTTGCCATGAACCATATTTCATAAGTTCTCGTAAGCAGTTTCGCTGTAAACATTGTGAGCATACTTTTTCGGTTACATCTGGCACTATATTCGCAAGTCATAAAAAGCCATTGAAAGTCTATCTTATTGCTATCGCACTTTTTACAAATGCAGTAAAATCACTTTCAGCACTTCAATTATCAAGAGATTTAGATGTTCAGTATAAAATCGCTTGGGTGTTATCTCAAAAAATTAGAGAAAGTTTGATGCCTACCAAAGAGGAAGAGGAGGTAAAATTAGAGGGGGTATGCGAGATTGATGGCGTCTATGTCGGCAATTATATTCGCCCTGCGAATAACATAGATGATAGAATTGATAGAAGAAAAGCCCATAAGCCTAAAAAGAGAGTTATTATATCTATTAGACAAAGAGCAGAGAGTGAATTTGATGAAGTTGTTGGAGCTGTAAAAACTAAAACATTTGTTGTAAAAAGTGAAGAGAGTAAAGATATTCAAGAACTTGTTTATAAAAATGTAGAACAAGGAACAGAGTTACACTCAGATGAACATCAAGGGTATGATATTTTTCATGCTCACTATGATATGAAAAGAGTTAATCACTCAAAAGAGTATAAAAGCAGTGAGGGTGCTTGTAACAATCAGAGTGAGAGCTACAATAGCAGATTTAGAAGAATGGAGTACGGGCAATGTCATCATGTTTCAAATCTCTATCTCTCAAATTATGCAAATGAAATCGCTTATCGTGAGGATGCACGAAGAATGAGCAACGGTGCTATCTTTAGAGATATTTTTACACGATGCATGAATACACCTGTAAGTAATGAGTTTTGCGGATATTGGCAAGGCATAGGTAAATCCGATGAAATATCAAAACAAATAAAAATAACAACAATATAGAACCAATACTATTAGTTCAACTAAAAATTTAAAGAAATTTACTAAAAAAATTTAAAATTCTT
>JALUBM010000226.1 GCA_027044845.1 Sulfurimonas sp. | reverse complement strand
GTATAAATAGGAATACTCATTAACCCATCCTTCAATAAAGAACTAAAATAAGTTTGATTATAGCGTGAATAGTCTTAGTGTAGGTTAAATGTATTATTTGTTTTTATGAAGTTTGAGTTTGTTACTATTTGAGACATATTATCCAAACTACAAATCTAACAGATAAAGTTTCTTTCTTTCACTCGAACCTGCGATATTAAGCTGTTTTCGGTATTTTGCTATGGTACGTCTTACCATTTTTACCTTGAATTTGTCTTGAATTAAATCCAAAAGTTTCATATCACTTAAAGGTTTTTCTCTGTTTTCTTGTTTAACGAGTTCTATAAGATATTCTTTTATTGCAGCATTACTGACATCTTCATCTATTGCCGTCGTAAAGAACTCTTTCATAGCTAATATACCTCTATCACAAGCAATATATTTATTTGCAATAGCACGAGAAATTGTTGAGGGATTATGTCCAAATTCATCAGCAAGTGTCTTTAATGTTAAAGGCATAATCTGTCCACCTGTGAAAAATTCATACTGATATTCAACTATCATAAGCCCTACTTTATAAAGTGTTGCTTTCCTCATATTTAGTGCATCGACAAGGCTTTTTGCCTCTTTGATTTTTTGCGTAACAAATTCATGTTCTACACCATAAGCAGTGTCTATATTTATAATAGGATAATAGGCGTCATTAAGTTTAACTTCTATCTGCTGTTCATCATTAAAATATATCATCAAATCGGGAATTATTTGTGTAGAATCTTCCTGATATTCGATATTTGGCGGATTTTTAAATGTCGATAGAACATGCATTACTTCACTAAAAGATTTTTCTTTAGCATAGTTATGTATATTTTGTAAATCATTAATGACTTTTAACGCTAAAGTATATGCTGTATCGCTAATTTCAGCATTGTCAAGTTGAAACATAAAAGACTCTTCCAAATCCTTTGCTCCTATTCCAACAGGCTCTACATGTAAGAATCTTTGACGGATTTTTTCAAAAATTTGAACCTCAATGCCATGCTCTTGACAAAAAGCTTCTGTATTACCTTCATAATAACCATACTCATCTAAATTTTCAATAACAAAGAAGGCTATTTTTTGAGAAATAGGTGTAGGAAAAAGTGGTGCACCAATTTGCTCATCCAAAATATCATATAAGCTCTTATGTTGAATAGTTAGTGCTTCAATCTGTTCTGTTCTTGAATTACTGACAGCACGTGAAATTATCTTTTTGGGGATTCTTTTTTCAAAATCTTCTTCATAACCAGATTTTACTTCTATAACGGGGTTAGCTTCAACAAATGGAGCCATTGCTTCACCCAAATCTGATAAACTTGAGTGTAGAATAGGAAGCCAGTTACGCAGAGTATTTGATAATTTATGCTTTGTCTCAACCCCCTGCGTTTGTCTTAATGTCCCCATAGTTTCATAAGTTCCTAAAGCTTGAAGCTTTCACCAAGATAATGAGTACGAACATCTTCATTTTGTCCGATTTCATTACTGGTTCCCTGTGCAAGGAGTTCACCTGATTTTATGACGTAAACTCTGTCACATACATCAAGTGTTTCCCGAACATTATGATCAGTAATAAGTACACCGATATCATATGAGACAAGCTGTTCTATAACTTTTTGGATATCCATAACCGCAATAGGATCGACTCCTGCAAAGGGCTCATCAAGCAATAAGAACTTCGGTTTGTTTACCAAAGCACGGGCAATTTCTACCCTGCGACGCTCTCCACCACTGAGACTGATTCCCTTCCTATATCTAATAGGTTCAATATTAAACATATCAAGGAGTTCAACTATTCTTGCCTCTTGTTCTTTCTTGTCTTTTATCCCTACTTCTGCTGCTACCATAAGATTATCTTCAACAGATAAATCTTTAAAGATTGAGGCTTCTTGTGGCAAATACCCAATGCCTTTAAGGGCTCTTTCATGCAAAGGCATACCCATTAAGTCTTCATCGTCAAAATATACCTTTCCTTCTGTTGCTTCCACTAAACCACATATCATATAAAAAGTTGTTGTTTTCCCAGCTCCATTTGGTCCGAGAAGCCCTACAACTTCGCCACTATGCACTTCAAGGCTTATGCCTTTTACTATTTCCAAGTCTTTTATTTTCTTTTGTAATTTTGCCGCTTTTAATGTGTGCATATGCTGTACTCTCTTGCATTATCTGAAATTTTTTCTATTTCTATCGTCATTGTCTCAATTCCTGCAGATGTTAAAATATCCACCAAATCATCACTGCCCCACTCTATAAAATGCACTCCTGCTTTTTCAAACTCTTCGAGCATTCCTAAAGATATAAAATGTTCCAGTCCGTGATTATAAATATCATAATGAAATAGTTTATCTCCATAACATTGTTGCAGTGAAAATGTCGGAGAGGTAACATCATCATCATAGCCGAGTTCTTTTGCTATTTGCTTCACCAATGTCGTTTTTCCCGCAGCTAAATCGCCTTTTAAGATAACAACACCCTGTGTAAAATTATCAGTGAGGTCATTAACCAAAATATGAAGTTCACTCAATTGAAGTTTATACTTTTTTTTCATAATTTATTTGAGATTTCTATAATTTGTTTTAATTTTATTTTAGCTCTTGCATTAGCCAGAGCTTCTCTTGCCATTTCTAAGCCATCTTGTATATCACGTGCCAAACCGTCAACCATAAGAGATGATGCTGTATTTATCAGGACAATATCTCTTTGTGCATCTGTTGAACTTTCATCAAAAACACTCCGTAAAATATTTGCATTAACATACGCATCACCACCCATTATAGCTTTAAGTGGTGCTTTTTTTATGCCATATTCCTGTGGGTCAATAATAAGCTCTTGCATACTTCCTTCTTTAAGCAAACAGGCATAAGTCACATCACTAATGCTTATTTCATCCATTCCTTCATTTGAACTCACAACCAAAGCAGACTTTGCCCCGTTCATTTCTAAAGCTTTTGCCATTTTTGGAATAAATGCTTTATTAAATACACCCAGCATTATTTTTTTTACACTAGCAGGATTTGTCAAAGGTCCAAGTATATTAAATATCGTTTTATCGGGAATACTTTTTCTTATTGGCACAATAAACTTCATAGCAGGATGATGATTTTGTGCAAACATAAAGGTAAAACCAGTCTCTTCAAGCAATTTGGCACTCTGCTCAATTGTTAAATCAAGTCTTACACCAAGTGCTTCAAACATATCTGCACTGCCACTTTTAGATGTAATAGAACGGCTACCATGTTTTGCCACGGTTGCACCGCATGAAGCCGTAAGTAAAGCTACAGTTGAAGAGATATTAAAACTGCCTATTTTGTCTCCGCCAGTGCCTACAATATCTAAAGAATTTTCCCTGAGTTCATCAGAAATCGGTAAAGCAATTGCAAAATTTCGCATTACATGTGCCGCAGCCGCAATCACATCAACCGATGTTGTTTCATCAAGCTTCATTTCCATCAAAAAACTACGCATCTCATCATCACTCATACGATGTTCAAAAAGTGATGTGAATTTAACTATTGCTTCATCATGTGTCATGAACATTCCTTTATATACTCATTTTGTAAGGATTTGGGCGTTGATTTTGTTGTGGGAATTTGTAACACTTCATATTTTTTTGCTTCATTAAGATAATTAATTGTAATGATGCTACCAACCTCTACATTTTTACTAGCTTTTACAACGACACCATTTATTTCAACGACACCATTACTTATCATATCCTGCGAAACAGAACGCCTTTTTGTAATATTTACGGAGTTTAAAAATTTATCTATTCTCATTCTTTGACTTTTCAAATTATTTTTATTTATTGTAGACAAATAAAACTGAAAATAATGTAAGAAAAGAAAAAAGTTGGAACATTTTTTGCATTATTCTCCTATAGGTCAAAAAAGTCTTTGCAAAACTTTGATGAACACAACTTGAATACTTTTATAACAATTGTTTCTTTTCTATCAATGCTTTTACTAAAGAACTTCGCATTGACATGTACGCTTTTTGATTTTGCAAAATAATTTTTTTCTCTTTTTTATGTTCTTTTTGCAAAAATTCAAGCTTCTTCTGCAAATTTGCATATTGATGTAATGTAGATTTTTTTGCCATACTATTGAC
>JALUBM010000225.1 GCA_027044845.1 Sulfurimonas sp. | reverse complement strand
AAAATTTCACTAAAATAAGTATAGGAGAAGTAAATTTTTTTGCTTGATATCTCGATAACATATAGGCTAAAAACAGCATGATGAGAAGTATTAGAACAAGGAAAGGCACACTATTTAAAAATATCTCTTTTATAGTTTTTGTCTTAAAAATAAATTTTCCATATACTAGAAAGTTTTTTTTGTAAAATAGCTTACTGTAAGATTGTAACCTTCCATTTTTTACTACAACTGTTCCAATCATGCTTTTTTTAAATTTTTCATTCTTGTGTGTTTTATTATCTTTAGAATATTGAAACAATGCTTTTCCATTTGTTTCATAGAGGACAACCTCATCTAAATTTTTAAAAGAATCTAGTTGTGCTGTCACATCACTTGCTACAGATATATTATTTGTATAGACAATTTTAGCAACATCTTGACCAATAATCTGACTAATTGTTCGCATCAAAGAAATATCTCTCTTTTGTTCATTCTCCATATACACTCTAATAAAAATTGCATACCCAACTAATGTAGATATCATCACGATAGAGAGAATACTACGAAGTAACTCTTTTCTAATGGAACCTTTATACCTTTTTAGCATTTGAAACTCTTTTTATCTTTTTTTGGATGGATCAACAATAGGAAGATTTTTATTATTACCCCATTCTAACCAGGATCCTTCATATACTGAAGTTTTATACCCAAGTTTTTGCATCAATAAATCATCTAATGCAGCATCAGCACCATCTTGACAATACATGATGATATTTTTATTTTTAGGCAATGATTTATAAACATTTTGAAGCTCTTTTAAGCTTTTAAGCCTGTTTCCTTTCTCCGTTACCTTATAATTATTTGACCCACTAAAGAGTTTAGCAGTTGGTATATGCCCATATCTTTTAGCAACTGAAGTCTTACCCATATACATATCTTTTGTTCTACCATCTAAAATATGTTCTTTGTTCTGGATTGCCATCAAAACATCTAATTCTGTTGCAATCATTTTATTGTTAACTCTTAAAATAAAATCTTTTCTTCTTCTTTTTGGACTTTTTTGAGATATTGGCAGATTACTTTTTATATATTTACCATATCCATATCTTAAAAGACTTTCATTCTTATGTCCAAGAACTTTAAATACCCACACAGCCCTCGCAGCCCAACAAAATTGCCCATTATCATATACAACAACCTTTGTATCTGAATCAATTCCAGCATTAGAAAAGAGTTCTTTAAGGTATGTTAATTTTGGTAATCTCAATGTTTTTGGAGTAAAAAAATCTTTCATAATAGGCATATTTATAGCACCTTTAATATGCCCTTCTTTATATGCTTTTTCTTTTCTTACATCTATAACAGCAAGATTCTTATCATTTAGATGCGTTTTTAACCAATCAACAGAGACAACAATAGGCATCTGCTTTTGTGCAGTACCTGCTATCACACTAGAAACACTCAACAAAACAAAACACAATAATCTTAAAAACATATATTCTCCTATTTATTATACCTAAAAAAGTTTGATTTAATAAAGATTTCTCAAATTAAACCACCTGATTACTCCCTAACTCTTTGAATTTAATATCTGCTTTTTTCACTCGTTGTCACATTAAGTATAAGTAGTATTCACAAGATGTTTTTGTAAAACCTTATGCATTACTTTCCCAAATCGCTGTTAATGTCATTGTTTGATTATGCAGACTGCATGTACCAGAAGTAAGTGGTGAGATTTCTCCATAAGAGTAAAATCCTACAACATTAGCATCTTCTGGCAGAACATCTTCAATTGCTTCTATCTCTTCATCAATTCTACTTTTTAATACCAGCTTTCTGCCAACACAACTGATAGCTATGCAAAGCAATTCCTCACCTTTGTACCTAGAAAAATCAAGTTTTTCTGCTGATTCTCCTGCACCATTTACAAGACGATTAAAATTTGCTTTCATCATAGTCACATGTGAACCTTGAGAAATATCTCCTCCAAATATAAGAGAATTTTCTTTTTCATTAATCCCAAGTACTGCTCGAACAACTGACTCTTTTGAAGTAGATTCATCTTTAAGTTCCAGAGGAAAAAGCAAAGCACTTGAAGGTAAATCTTTTACTTTATCACCTAAATAGCGTTTATATATATCAAGTGCAGGTTTTCCATCAAGTTCATATACAATATTGTCTTTGCTTTTAGTGACAACTCTTTGGAGTCCTAGAGAATCCCAGCCACCTTTTGATGCTGCTTGAAAATGTACATTTTCTCCATAGAAACCAACTGCACAGATAAATGAATCTTTAAGCATGCCCTTCTCAATAATCCATGTTTTTTCAAATCTATCTTTATCACCAGATAAACCACCACTCACCACAACATCCGAAGTTACAATAGATGCGATGCCTTTTGTAAGCTGTGAACCATTTGTTTTAAGACCATCTGACAAAATAAATATACCTCGTAAATCATCATGAAAAAGTTCTTTTGCAATGTCAACACCATTCTTATAAGATGTTTTATTGCTTATTGGTTTACATGCATGATTGTTAAGCGTTGTAAATTGAAATTTTGCAATAGAGACAACAATAGTGTCATCATACACTTCCTCATCAAAAATCTCTCCACTTGTGGATGCACCAGAAATAATAGACAAGGGAAAGAGTTTTGCAATGTTTAAAAGTTTCTCTTTTACCTTTTCTTCTGCTAAAGAGGCAAAAATAAAGATTAGCGTACTTTTAGAATCTAATGTTGTGTCAAATGCCTTATCCCATTGTTCATCTTGATAAAGATAAGTCGCTACTTGCATAAAAAACCTTTTATTGTGAAGTAATTCTTCAATTATACCCCCCCCCATTCTAAAATTAACTTAAATTGCTCTTTTAAGACTTAATTAATAGTTTTACCTTGTACCACTTGGATATAGAAGGAGTGCATCTTTTACATTTTTAAGTGTATGCATGTCAGATATTTTTATATATTTGGCATTTTTGGGTATTTCTATTGTTAGCCTCTTATAAATTTTATCTTTTTTAAAGAGTTTTAAAAGATGCAATGAAGCATCGTAATAAGCAATGTATGGATACCATCTATTTCGTCTTGAACTTCTGATTTTCAATTTTCTGATTTTTGAAATATCAAGCCAATGTGCATATAAAGAACGTTTCAGTTTTAACTCTTCATCCGTATTTAATTGCGGAACATTGAGATAACCATTACTAACGTCAATAATGTATGTCCACTCTTTAGGAGAATTTTTTTCAACATCTATAATATCACAACCACTTTTATGCAATTCATTTTGAAGAATGAGAGGGTCTGTCGCATATTCTGAAGTTAAATTTATACTCCATGTAAACTCTGAAACATCAAAATTTGAAGCTGTTGTTACATAACGAAAGTAGCCAAGATTTTGAAGAGTGTCTTCCATAATTTTCACAAAAAACAATGGAAATCCACTTGTTTTAAAATTCAGTCGAAAATCTTGTGGTGTTTTAAAGAACAGATTTAATAGCCCATTGTCTTTAAGTGTTTGAATAACTTTGACGGCATCTACTCTGTCTTTGATATAAAAAGAAGATTTTGGTTCAAAAATAACATTGATAAAAGCTTTGTTACTTTTATATGCATTTTCACTTAAAAAGCTTTTTATTTTGAGCGTTAAAGAGTCTTTTTGAATATCATTACAATAAGAAAAACTAAAAAGCAATAGTAGTGCGATTGCAGCTTTTACCATGCACTACCTCTATTGAACTTTTTAAACTCATCAAGAGAAAGCTCTCTTATTACACCCTCCTTATAGAGTAATTTCAATGTTTTTTTTGTATTAAACCTTTTTTTCTGTGAACCCGTTACGACATTAATATATCCGTGTCCAAATCTTAAAAGCCACTCTTTACTAGGATCTAAATTAAATTCTCCCGTAAATGTTTTTTGATATTTTTTATTTGCCTTAACATCTGTATAGCCCATCCAGACCTTAGACCTTGCAACAATCTTCAATCTTTCTTGTACGGCTTTTTTTGTTTTGACGACAGGTGCATTTTGAATTTTCTCTTGTGTTGTATTTGTCTCTTCAAGCGTTACATTTTTATCTTTTACAATAGTTTTGTTCACATCTATAGTTTTGTTCACATCCCTTGGGATATCATTAATATTTTTTTTAGCAT
>JALUBM010000224.1 GCA_027044845.1 Sulfurimonas sp. | reverse complement strand
CAATTAAATGAGAATTATCTTCTGTATATGATTGAATGAAATCGGTCTTTGTGTACTGATGTAACTTTGAAACTGTATGCCCTATTTGTGCATCTGTAATAATTGCTGTTTTTACTATTTTCATTTTTCTTCCTCTTCTTTTTAATGTTATTGGCTTTGTATTAAACAACTCCAAGCCTGTTTTTTGCCCTCTTTAAAGAGAGCTTTTTAATATCTCGATTACATCGTAACCTTGACGAACAGACGACCACATATTTGCAAGCTCGAAAAGTTCTTTTTTGCTAAGACCTTTTATCTTTTTTTTGAAAGTGTTATGATATTCCCAATACTCATCAGAGTTGTCCTCTTGTGATTTAAACTCTTTTTCATAGAAAGCGATTATGTTATAAAACTTTTTCTCTTTCTTTTCAAATGGCAGAGAACTTTTATCAAGTTCAACATTAGCATATTCAATAAGACTTATATCTCTTGTAAGCATTTTAAAACCTTTTTCTTTTTAGATGTAATATTATAGCATATCTCATTATAAATAGCAAGGTTTTATAGTATATTTGGCTATATTATTAAAAAACTATCACCTCAACCGAATTGTTGAGGTCTTATTGCTAATTTAAACGCTTATAGAAATCAACAAGAGCAACATCATTATAAAGTTCTGCATGATATAAAACATGATTTATTTGAGTATCACTAAGTTCTAAAAACTCATCAACTTCCATGTACTCAATTTCAGGTTTTGTTCCTAAATTCTCCATCTCTAGCTGATAAACATCAATTACTCTCTCAATGTCTTCTTTTAAAACCACTTTGTTTTTTATCTCGTAATAAGAGCTACTTAAACATACCATAGCTTTTGAGCCTATCTCTAAATCACTTGTTTCTGATTTCCATTCCAAACCTTGTTCAAATCTATAAACTTCCACCTTAACATCACTGTCAATTTTATCAAGGATTGTTTCTTTAATCACGACCTTTGTTTCTTCATTAATATTATCCAAAACATTTTCTCTTGCTAATTCTATTGTAGAAAAAATACCTATTGTATCTTCACTACTTGTTGTTTCCCATACATCCGTTGTATATACTGTAAAAACTTTCATCTATTTTCCTTTTTCTTAATTAAAAACGCAGAGAACATCCCTTTGTTTTAGAGGGTAAAAACTGTATGCTCAACTGACTCAAAGCGAAGATGAATATTTTTATGTATATCCCACACTTCACAATCCATAAAAAACTTAGTTCCTTTGTCAAAATACATCCTAATATTAGAATCATCATTTTTTGCAATATGATAGCCCCTTTCTTTTAGTAATTTAAAGGCTTGTTTTGTTTGTGCCAAAGTATCATAATCTTCCAATGTCTGTGTCCCATTATTGTCCTGAACAATTGCCCATCTTCTTGTGATATTTTTTACATCTTCAACTGTTTCGCCAAAAGATTCTATAACTAAAATAGCTTCTTTTAGATTCATATTGTAAGTATTAAAATCCCAATCTATTCTTTCTTCCTCATTGCATTTTAGACGATTTTCTGCATATTCAATCACTCTTTCTTTTGTTACATTAAGTTCGTTACACTCACTACAGTCCATTATTAAATTGTATTTCATCTTAATTCCTTTTTAGATACCATATTATAGCATATCTCATTATAAATAGCAAGGTTTTTAAACAAAAAGAGTAGATAATTTTAAAATTGAGTAGTAATAAGGATAAAAAACACCTCATCATTACTCTTTTAGTTGGATTAGTCTATTTTAGGCATCTCGATAGACCCAAGAAATGTTTTTGAATTTTTTACAATTCTTTCATCTAATAGCTTTAGTGTTTCAGAATCAATTATCATAAAAGAAGTAAGACCATTAGCCCTAGATAAAGCAAATTGTTTTAAGGAGTCCTCTTTTATATCTACAATTCTATGAATCTTTTGAAGCTCTTTCAGTTCTTTAGCAAAGGCAATATGAAGCATATCAATAAACATAGGGGAAGTAACAAATATAAAAGTTTGACAATTATTATTTTCTGCTAAAGTTTTTTGTATAAATAAGTGTTCCTCTGTAAACTCTACTTCCATAAGAACCATTGAAAATTGTTGTAACATTTGAGAAAGATACAATGCTATGTCTGCTAGTTGCTTTGCAGAAATTTTTTTTAATTCCACTTCATCAGATATATCTATGTTTAGTATTTTTTTTATATATTTTTGTAGTTTTTCTTTAGCTGGGTTTCTGCCAGAATCAATGCTATATAGATTCAAAAGTCTTTCAAGCGAAGTAACCATAAAGAGATTTTTAAATTCTTCAAGTGATAGCTCTTTTTTATTATCAGGTGAAAAAGCTACATCTAATAAAATTGTCAAAAGATTATTCGCTTCTTTTTTGAAATAACTACTATTTATTGAGTCATCTGCTTTAGTTACTTTGTTTACTAATTCTATAACTTTATTTTTGTTTATAGGAAAAGATAAATTGCATTGAAAACGTAGCTCTTTAATCATCTTGCTTTTTGCAACATTGTAATTTTTATATCCATACTCTTTAGAGAGAGTATTTAGTGCTTCTGAATGGGTTGAAAGGTTATTTTTCTTAAAAAGAATTTTGGCTTCTTTTTTAAAATCTTTTAAAGTGGGTAGCGTGTGTTGAGTTATTAAAAGCATTTCAGCTTTATCGTGAATGTTTGACATTATTTTTCCTTATGTTTTGTGTGATTGGCTTAATATCTTATGTGTTCTCGTTGCATAATGCCAAAAAACATAGGCTTATGAGTTTATAACAGATTTTCCATACCATATATGGTGAGAACGGAAGGGGAGCTGTTGTCCTAAGCTGTATAGTATAATATTGTTTCTTATTTTTTTATTAAGACAAAAATCAACAAGGTATGAAAATGTTTTATTATTTTTATATGATTTGAAAGAAAAACAACTGTTCTTCGTGTGAATACTTAACTTGTTTATAGAAATGGAAATTTTCTTAGAGAGTCTATGCTGACTCTTCAAGAAAAGAAATATCGAATATATCAATATTTATAACTCTGTTTCTGCTTGGAAGATGAGTTATTAAAGTGTGGTCTATGTCGCTAACATATCCCCATTTAAAATTATAATATTGTGCAAGTTTTATCATTGCAATATCAACCTTATCTGCTTGATGAGGTTCTTTACAAATAAGCTGTATGTGTAATTTATTGTATTTTTTATTTGTAAATTCTGCAATATTTGCTTGAACACCTGTTAAAGAAAGTTCTGTTTTTAGCTCGAAAGCGAAGTGATTAGCCACCGTGTCAGGCTTATCTATTTTTTGTAGTTCTTCGATTGGAAATGTTGTAGTAAGTCTCATTTTATATTTTCCTTTTATATATATTTTTTTATTTTAGCTATTACTTCTTTTTCACTATTCGCATAAACATAGCTATCAAATTGATGAAGTATTTCTGCTCTATATGAATATCGACCATAAGTTCCTACTTCAAACATACCATGATTTACTATAATGGTTTTATTTTTATATTTTAGACACATTTTACTCCCCTTGCTTTTTTATTTTTTCTAGCAAGTCAAGCGTAAGAGCTAAAAACTCTCTTCTTGTTTCTTTTAAGATATAATATTATAGCATATTTCATTATAAAAAGCAAGTATTTTACGAGTTTTTAGGATTTTATTTTGAAATAAACGATATGTAACTATCTCACCTCTTAAAGCTTTATTTTTTCTACTTTTTCAAACTCAACATTATAATCTTCCGATACTGCTCTTGCAAGATTTCCTGCAAGCTGGGCATTTCCTAAAAAACCAATATAAGGTTCTTTTCTCAATCCTTTGCCACTAATTTTTATATTTCCTATTCCATCATATTTAATAGAAGATACTTTATCAAAGCATTTTGCAATAAAATCAATCTTATGCTGTATAAACTTTCTATTAGCTTCATAATTCATAACTACCCTTTTTCTTTTAGATAGCATATTATAGCATATTTCATTATAAAATGTCAAGTTTTCACAATTGTATCGTCTAACATTTATTTTACAATATTTTTTATGGCTTTTATTTTTAACGGCAAAACATTTTAAAATTTAACTTGTTCTCCATTTAAATTTAATTTAATTTTATGTGTTTAAGTTAATGAAATTATACCGACAAGATAAAA
>JALUBM010000223.1:3630-4166 GCA_027044845.1 Sulfurimonas sp. | reverse complement strand
TTGAGCATAACTATAAAAAAACAATTTTGATTGTAGATGATTCACAGTTTATACGGACACAACTTAGTAAACTTTTTCAAAATAGAAACTATACAGTAGTAGCAGTCTCTTCTACGCGTGAGATGTTGACGCAGATAGATCAAGAGAAGATAGACCTTATTTTACTTGATATAGAACTTGAAAATGATAACGGCATAGATTTTTTACAAAAGTATCGTCACCTTATAGTAGATAAGAAAAAGATACCCGTTATGATAATTTCTGGTTATATTGATGAAATGGTAACAAAACTGGCACTGAAGTCTGGAGCAGTGGATGTCCTAAAAAAACCTTATATAACTGAAGAAATTATTTTAAAAGTTTCCTTTTGGACTGAGTACAATCAGCTTAATGATGAAATAGGAGAGCTAAAGACAGAATACAATACATTAGCGAAACAAAAAGAGGGGTTTGAGCTACTTCTAAATGTCATGATGGAGATGATTTTTATTCATAATAAAAAGCTTGATATTATTGATGTAAATAAAACAGCGGTA
>JALUBM010000223.1:0-3620 GCA_027044845.1 Sulfurimonas sp. | reverse complement strand
GGTAAATAGTCTGGAATATTATGAAAAAGAGGAACTTCTAACAGAGAATCTGCAAATATTTTTATATGAAGATTCTAAAGAAAATATTAATAAACATCTTAGCAGTCATAGTGAAGAAGCTTTTGAGACCGTGTTAAATATTCATGGAAAAAAGATGGATGTGCTAATGCGTATACAAGCACTTGAAATAGACAATAAAGAGCTTTATATCACAACAATGCTTGATATTTCAGAAATAAAGCAGAAAGAGAATCAACTTATTCAACAAAATAAGTTTGCACAATTAGGAGAGATGCTCTCTATGATAGCCCATCAATGGCGACAACCTTTAAATGTTATTTCTAGTTTAAATGAGATGATTCGTTTGAATATCCGCAAAAAAGATGTTGATGAGCAAAAAATCATTAAACTCTCAAAAGATATATCAAATCAGGTACAATATCTCTCCAAGACCATTAATGACTTTAGAGAGTTCCTTTTACCAAAACAAGAGCCAATAGAGACAACATTAGATTATGTTATTAACGCTGTTTTAGATTTGGTTGAACCATCTTTATATAAAAATCAGATAGAAATAGTCTTAGAACTTAATGCAAAAAGTAAGATAAAGACACATGCTAGTGAATTAAAACAGGTGCTTATGAACCTTGTACGCAATGCTGAAGATGCCATAGTAGAGCATAGAAGCGATAATAGGGTTATAGAGATTATGACATATGAAAAAGGGGATAATATTGCCTTAAAAATTGCAGATAATGGAGGAGGCATATCACCTGATATCGCCAAAAGTATTTTTGAACCTTATTTCTCTACAAAAGGTGAGAAGAATGGAACAGGACTTGGTCTTTATATGTCCAAACTCATTATAGAAAAACATTGTAAAGGGACTATAGAAGTTCATAATACCCAAGAGGGTGCAGAGTTTTTTATTGAACTTCCAAAAAATATTCAAATTTGATTTTTCGGTGGTTTTGCGATAAATCGCAACCAGATAAAACCAATAAGTCCTGCAAGAATGGATGCAAGTAAAATACCTACTTTCGCTTGAAAAAGCAGTGTTTCCTCCTGTGCAAATGCAAGTTCTGCGACAAAAATACTCATGGTAAAACCGATTCCACCAAGGGCAGATACGCCAAAAAGCTGACTCATTGTACTATTTTGTGGTAGTTTTGCAATACCGAGTTTTACACTTATATAAGAAACGCCAAAAATTCCAATAATTTTTCCTAATAAAAGTCCAGAAATGATACCTAAGGGAACTGATTTAAAAATGGTTGTGTCCAGTGCGGAAAAATCTAAAGTAACCCCAGCATTTGCAAGGGCAAAAAGAGGAATAACAAGGAGTCCTATAGGAAGATGCAAGGCATGTTCAAGTCTTGAAGCGGGAGAACTGAGAGCATTAATTTTGTCTTTTATATTTTGTAAAATTGCTTTTTGTCTTTCGTGCATTGTGTTATCTGTGGTAATAGGATAATTGTCATACTCTGCAAGTAAATTTTGTGTGTGTGCGGTAAAATCATCAGATGTATATTTTGGTTTTGATGGAATTGTAAAAGCTGCTATAACACCTGCAATAGTTGCATGAATACCTGATTCAAGCATAAAAAGCCACATAAAAAGTCCGATAATAAGGTATGGGAGTACCCTATGGATACCAAAACGGTTGAAACTGACCATAATCAAAAATGAGACTCCTGCCAACAATAAGGGTAATAGATGTATTTGCTCTGTATAAAAAAGAGCAATGACCGCAACAGCACCCAAATCATCAACAATGGCAAGTGCGATTAAAAAAGTGACAAGAGCAGGGGAAACACGACCACCCAAAAGAACTAAAGCACTGATGGCAAAAGCAATATCAGTTGCCATGGGAATACCCCAACCATTTGATCCTAATGTGCCTGAATTGATGCTTATATAAATAAGAGCTGGAAAAATCATTCCACCTATGGCTGCTAATATAGGTAAAATGGCAACTTTAAAGTTTGAAAGTTCACCGATAAGAACTTCACGTTTTATTTCAAGTCCAACAAGAAAGAAAAAGAAGGTCATTAGCCCGTCATTGATCCAGTGACTGACTGATTGGGAAAGCTTCCATGAACCTATGCCGATAGAAATAGAAGCGTGAAATATATGTTGATATACCTCTGCAAATGGTGAATTTGCCACTATAAGTGCAATGATTGTCATAAAAAATAGGATAAGACCTGTTGTCGTTTGTGCATGTATGAAATTTTCTAACGGAGTAGAAATCTTTTCAAAAGCTTTTTCCCATGGTGCATAAATTTTCATTTGCTATTCCTCAACTATTTTATAGTTATTTTATATAACTGTTACGCCTGAAATATTACCTGATTTCTTCCACTATTTTTCACTTTGTATAAAAGCATATCCGCTTCATCTATATTTTCTTGAAGTGACTCTTCTTCATTGAACATTACAGCACCTATAGAGATAGTAAATTTAACATATTCTTCATTTTCCAATTGGTAAATAAAATTTTCTGTTTCTTCTCTGAGTCTGTTAAAAATTTCCTTTGCACGGTGTTGGTTTGTATTTTTGAGTACAACGCAAAATTCTTCACCACCAAAACGCGAGACAAGGTCTTTTGGATTTGTTGAGCTTCTAAGTATATCTGCAAGAGAGGTAATAACTTTATCTCCTACATCATGTCCATATGTGTCGTTTACATTTTTAAAATGGTCAATATCTATCATACCGATAGCAAATGTTTCTCCATTTTCTTTTACTTGTTTTACATATTCGTTCATCGCTTTAAAAAAGTATCTGCGGTTGTATAAACCTGTCAGATAGTCACGATTTGCGTAGTTTGTAATCATCTGTATATTTTCTAAAGCTTCTATAGAATTGTTTACACGACAAGAAAATTCCTCTTTTGAAAAAGGTTTTTTTATGTAATCATTCGCACCACTTTTAAGAAAAAGTGCGGTCACTTCATCATCGTCATTTGATGAAAGTGCAAGGATACATAGCTCGTTTTTTGTATGTGTTTTACGGATTTCTTGAGTGAGTTCTAATCCATCCATTACAGGCATATTATAGTCAGTCAAGACAAGAGAAATATCAGGTTGGGCTTTGAGCATACCAACTGCTTCTTCTCCATGAGCAACAGTAATAACCTTAAAAAATAAATTTTCAAGTATTTTTAGCATCTGTTGCCTAAAGATTCTTGAGTCATCCACCACAAGTACTTTATGCTTCTGATTGTTTTGTAGGCGTTGTATAGTTTGAATAATATAGTTTATATCTTCTACACCGTTTTTATTGATATAATCAATGACGTTCTTTTGTAATATTTTTTTTCTAAACTCTTTATCTATATTTTCGCTTAAAACAATAATATGAAGCTTTTTCTTTGTAACGTAGTCAACGACTTCCCCATTTGGGGCATCAGGCAAATGAATATCCAAGAGCGTTAGAAAATATGTATATCGGGCTATAAATAGTTTTGCTTCTGTAAGTGTATAGGCTACATCGACCTCTACATCAAGACTTGCTTGAATCTTTTTAGCAATTAACTTTGCTAATGTTTTGTTGTCTTCTACAATTAAAATTTTTTCATTCATAATAAATGTCCCTAAAATATATTAACTTGTATT
>JALUBM010000222.1 GCA_027044845.1 Sulfurimonas sp. | reverse complement strand
CAAGTTCTTTATCCTCTAAAATTTCATTCATTTCATCTTTTTCTACAAATTGTGATGAAGTAAGATATTGCATTGTTGCGAACTCTATAAAGTTTGAAAGATTCCTTCTTTGTCCATCTGCTGCAAGTTTTATCATATTATAAATAGAATCATCTACTCTCATTGTAACTGTTTTCATAGTATAAAGCCTTGAATATTTAATAGTCTAATTATATTCAATTTTATTCTTTTTGTCAAATAGTCTGACTTTCACATAACGGTTGAATATAGCCATAAGTCGCCGTGAGGCTACTTATTGGATACTATGTTTTGTTAGGTATTTTGAATGATATTAACAGCCTAAAGCTTCTTGTACCTTAGGCCAATTAATAACAATTCCAACTCCTATTCTTAATTTGTCTTGCATTAATCCTAATTTTCTTAATATTGCAAGTTCTGCTTGAAATGGTTTTCTTCTAGTACCACCTCTTTCAGATACTTTTCTAAGAACATGTAGATTATTAGCAAGTTCATTTTCTAGCCAATTTAAATAGTCATTAATAGAAAATTTATGATTTCCTCTTGCATCAGTTTGTGTAAACTCTAAGGGGTTATTGGTAAACTTTTCATCAGATAATTTATAAATATAATGTAAAAATGCACCAAAACCACCTTCTTTTAATAATACAGAAGAAAACATTGTTAATGGCATTGTTGCATGAGCACTCCCATTCTTTTCACATAATCCAACAAATTTATACCCTAACTCAGTTGGTTTCCCTTGAAACGGATCTAAAAGTCCGAAATGCTCCAAAGAAGAGTCAATATCTTCACGATAACTATGAGCACGACTTCTCATATTGATTGCGAGTTCTTTCCATGCATTACTTTCAGTAATAGTACTTTCATTTAGTTTTTCAATAAGTTTATTTTTGATTGAATTACTTTTCCCTATAAAGAACTTTTTATATTGATTTGAACCAAATTGTTTAAGATTACTCGTTAATGTATTGTCTAAATTGTATATACTTGATGAATCTTTTATCGTGTACAATTTTAAATTTTCATCATTTAATATAAATTTAAACCAAAACTGTCGCCATACTTTATCATGAAAGGTATCAGATGATGAAGAAGAAAGATATTTTGCACAATCAATACTTGTAACTACTCGTGGATTAATAAGTTTTACTGCATCAAAAAGTTCAGTAGGTATTATTGTACTAATATTTTCTTCTGAATCTTGATCTAAAAATTTTGCTGTTTGCAAATATTTATAAAAGGCATCAGGTTCAGTACTACCTTCTCTTACATGAGCCCATTGTGTTTTTGTTTTATGTATAACAACACTTGTAGATTGAGGAGTTATAATATTATCTAATTCTACTTTTCTAACACATTCTAACTTACCCTCAAAAGGAGAAACTTTACTTTCATCTGGTTGTTCATAATGAAAAATAGCAATTGGTGCATTTGGACATTGTTGTTCAATAACATTATTTAGATATTCGCCAGGGTAACTATGTGAGGAATAAGATTTAGGGATTGTAATAATTGATGCATCATAACCTTTATTTAAATAACTTATTGCTTGTCCTAGTGCAGTAAGTACTCCATGTAAACCCTCATTTGTACGTTTAAATTCAAAAGCTATGTTATGTTTTTGTGATGGGTTTTCAAATGATATGATGCCATCTGCAATAGGCCAACTTCTTCCTGCTTCTAAAGTAGCTAAAGTGTCAAATGTAGATTCTTCATTTTGAAAAAAAAGTCCAGAATTATCTTGGCTCATTTTTGCTATTTCACTTGCTGCCCATGCTGATTGTATATCATGACTCATTGTAAAAACTCCTTTAAAATATTTATTTAATCGTTAATGATAATTGTATTAGTCTTATCTTCTTTTTCTATTAATAATTTATATGCAGATAAAGGTACATTATTTGGTTTCCAATTATTACTTTCTGCTTTTATAATATTATGACCAATTGCTTCTGCTACTAGTGGTGGAAAAGCATTTCCGACTTGTATACATTGATTTTGGCGTGATCCCATAAACTCTAAATTATCTGGAAATGTTTGTATTCTTGCTGCTTCTCTTACTGTTAGAGATCTATTTAACCATGGATGAATAGGAAATGCATTATGTCCTGGTACCATTGTAGTTGAAGGCTTATCTCTATGCAAACGCTTAAAAACATGACTATAGTTTTTAACTTTATCAGTTCTATAACCTTTTTTTAAATGTTCAGGTAAGTTCTCGGTATCTAGTTTACCACCCTCAGGTATATGGGAATACCTTTCAACAACTAAAGGTTTATGTTTCATTGGTACATGACATGAATTAATTGTTAAGGATTCCTCTGTTGCTAAATCAGATATTACTTCTCCAACTGTTCTATATTTTTGTTGCCATTCTTTTGGTTCTGCAAAATATTTCTTTTTTGGCCATGGGATAATATGTCCTGTTCTATTTCCAATAATTACTAATCGTTTCCTTAATTGAGGAACACCATAATCTGCAGAATTTAAAATTCTTGCTTCAACAGTTGAATAACCAGATTTTTTAAAATCTAAAAGTAATTCTTGTATAAAATTTCCATTATCAAGATTTACTAACCCTGGAACATTTTCCATAATAAACCATCTTGGTTGAATATTACGAACAATATCAACATAAGAAAATACTAATTTATTTCGTGGGTCTTGATGAGGGTCATAACCTGTTGTGTTTATAAATCTTCTTTTCCCAAAAATAGAAAATCCTTGACAAGGAGGTCCTCCTACAATTAATCCTATATCTTTATCTTTAAATTTATTAATAATTTTATTTTTTTCATTTTTATCAGATAAATCAAGTTGTTCAAACTTGTCACTTAATCCATTTTCTTTATGTGTTTTTGCTACATTATCATCGAAATCAGCACCTAAAAGATGATTCCATCCAGCTTGACCAAGTCCAATTCTAAATCCACCTGCACCACTAAATAAATCAATAAACCCATCACTTGTACTATCTGCTTTCTTATTCCTTATTTTATTTTTCATCTGTGCATTAACTCTTGATTCTTCATCATTTATATTTTCTAAGCCTTCGAAATGATTATATACTTGCTTTGCAACCGCTTCACCAAGTTTAATTGGTACGGCATTACCAACTAATATACATTGGATTCTTCTATCTCCCTTAAATATTACTTCGTTAGGAAAAGTTTGTAGTCTTGCAGCTTCACGAGGAGTAAGACTTCTATTAAGTGTTGGATGTATTGGAAATGCATTATTTCCAGGAACCATTGTCAATGAAGGTTCTTCTCTATGTAGTCTCTTGTATGTATTTCCAAAATTTTTTCTTCTTATTTCTTTTGGAAGTTCTTCAACTGGAGGTAATCTTCCACCCTCTGGAATAAACTTGTATCTTGCAATAACTATTTCTGAATGATTTAATGCTAAATGATTTGAAACTTCATTGCCTTTATTTGCTAAATCCATAATATGGTTTCCTACAGTTTCATATGGAAAATTAGTATTATCCCCATGTGTAGGTTTTGGAAATGAAAATGGAGTATCAAGTAAAGTTCCAAAGAAAAATACTCTTTGTCTTATTTGAGGAACACCAAAGTCTGCAGAGTTTAATACTTTCATATACATTTTGTATCCTAATTCCTCAAAAGATTTTATAATATTATCTTTATATTGTCCTTTGTACATTGTAGTTAGTGATTTTACATTTTCAATTAATATTGAATTTGGTTTTAATTCTCTAACAACTCTCGCAAACTCTTTAAATAATGTATTTCGTACATCACATGAATTTTTTGCTCCTAAAGTAGAAAATCCTTGACATGGAGGACCTCCAAAAATAAGGTCTGGTTTTTTGCCATTTGCTTTTTCTAATAGTGCAGATGCACTAACTTTTCTCATATCATCACATATAAAAGGTATTTCAGGCCAGTTATATTCATAGGTTTCTTTTGCAAATTTATTAATATCTGTAGCAACAACTACCTTAAATCCTGCATTTTTTACACCTATACATAAACCACCTGCCCCACTAAACAGAGAATATGCGATATATTCTTTTTCTTTCATTTTTTACCTTAATGCAAGTTATTAATATTTAATTATATTGGGATTATATCTTTTTACTTTAACAATAGAATAAAAGCTTAAAATTAAGATGATTATTTAGAGTTTAAGTGCTGTATACCTAACTATTTATTC
>JALUBM010000221.1 GCA_027044845.1 Sulfurimonas sp. | reverse complement strand
TTTTAATATAAATTATTGTAAAATTCTGTTCTTCTTTGGGCAGATGGGAGAGCTGGTTTAATCCAGTCGCCTGGAACGCGGCCGTAGGGAAACTTACCGGGGGTTCGAATCCCCCTCTGCCCGCCATTTCTATGTTTTATGTCATCCAATACAAACCAACAAACCCCCTAAAATACGAGATTTTATAATTTTATAAGTCTAATGTAATCCAATATGTGCTATAGTAATCCTAACTTTTTTGGGGTATATATAGGGGTATATGTAAAAATACCATCTATTGTAATATTATATATACCCCAATAGCTATAAAGGATATGTTATGGCACGCACTACAACACGACTCACTGCAACTCAAATAAAGCAAGCAAAAGCAAAAGATAAAGATTATAAACTTAGTGATGGAGGAGGTCTATATTTACTGGTAACAAAGCGCAATACAAAGCTATGGAGACTAAAATATAGATTTAATGGTAAAGAAAAACTATTAGCTTTAGGTGCATACCCGGATATAACACTTGAAAAAGCACGAAAACTAAGTATTGAGAACAAACAACTTATAGCAAACAGTATTAATCCGATTGAATTAAAAAAATCAAAAAAAGAGCTACAAAATCAAAAAGTCATAAAAAATGAAAATACATTTAAAAATATATCTTTAAAACGCTTAGAGAAGATAAGAGATGAAATTAGTGAGAGCCATTATCAAAGAACGAGCAGAGGTTTTATAAATGATGTTTTTCCATATATAGGTAATAAACCGTTAGATGATGTAGAGGCAAGTGATATTATTAAGATTTTGCAAAAGATGTTAAAAAGAGGAGTAAAAAACTCTGCCCATAAAGTTTATCAATCTATAAGTAAAACTTTTAAATGGAGTGTTGCAAATGGTCTAGCGAAAAGAAATCCATGTGCAGATATAGAAGTAAGTGAAATAATAGGCAAATCGCAAGAAACACACTATCCAACTATCACAGATGATACAGGTATTAAAAATCTATTAATTAGTATCAAAGAGTATGGAGGGGAAACTTCCACAAAATATTCACTTTTAATGTTGGCTTATACTTTTGTGCGCTCTTCCAATGTTAGGTTGGCACTATGGGAAGAGATAGACTTTAAAAACAAACAATGGATTATTCCAGCTAAAAAGATGAAAACTCGTGATGAGTTTATTGTCCCTCTAAGTGACACTGTTGTAAAGATACTTCAAGAGGCTAGACAACATGCAGGGGATAGTCCATATTTGTTTCCAAGTACAAAAAGCAAAACTACTCCTTTGAGTGACGGAGCCTTATTGGGAGCTGTTAGGAGAATGGGATATAACAAAGAAGAGTTTACACCACATGGTTTTAGAGCCATGTTTAGTACAATCGCACATGAGAAAAGTGGATTTGCTTATGATGTTATCGAAACACAATTGGCTCATAGCGTTGGCAATAGTGTAAGCCAAGCTTATAACCGCGCCAAATACTTAAATGAACGAGTAAAACTTATGCAGTGGTGGAGTGATTACTTAGATGGAGTGCAAAAATGAAAAAGCAAAAAATAGGTAGAGAAAAAGATATAAGTGATACTATAAAGCTTGATTCTACTGCTAAGACTCCAACAAAAGCTGATTTTAATAGAAAAGCTAAAGATGGAGTTGATGTAAATGATAAAACAAATGTAAAAAAAAAGATTTTTGGAGATTATTATACATCAACTCTTTATCCTTATTTTTATCTAGAAAATGGAATGTCAACAGAAGATTATGATAACCATAAAATTTATATGGATGCTACTGAAAAGTTTTTTGGAATAGATTTTTATGAATCTGCTAATGATTCTAAAAAATTATTATTTGAAATAGCAGATGAAGCATATTATACTGGAGAAAGATTTGTAGGTACAGATGAAGCTGATAAGCCAATCTGTGAACCAATACAGCCATTCTATGATAGATGGATGACTTATTGTGATTTTGTAGATAAAATACCTAAGTATGTAAAAATCAATTTTCCTGACTATAGTCACAACCAATTAAGATTCCAAAAACAACTAGAACAATCAGTTCAACTATATCCCAATACTATAATTGAAGATATTTATGAATATCTGAAATATTACAGCTTAAGTCAACATAAGAAAGCAAAAGCAAACTATCTATCTAATGTTGGATTACCTAATATCAATAAGATAAATGCTCAAAAAATCGTAGAACTACTCTATCAGCAGGAAAAATACAACGAAATCTAAAAGTTGCTACGGAGTTCTTTCACTCTTTTGAGACAACTGCTAAATCTACCTATATATCGTTTTTATCTCACTCTTTACTTTTTAAAATAGTGCCTAAATACAGCCTAATCAGCGGACTTTTACAGTTCTATAAGAATGATTTTTATTGTTTAATTTCAATAGAAGTCCAAGTAGAGCTGCTTGGATTTAACGGCGCAAGGCTCAGTGCCACTTCTAAATAAAACATAAAAGGAGATAAAATGGAAAATTTTATCAGACTTAAAGAAGTAATGAAAATTACAGGTATTGCAAGAAGTACAATTTGGTTGTGGTCTAAGGTGGGAAGATTCCCTAAACCTATCAAAATTTCTCCAAGAGTTACTGTTTGGAAGTTATCTGATATCCAATGGTGGCAAGAAGAGCAAGCAAAAGGTGGTGCAGCATGATAAACGCACTACCTTCAATTTATGCCGAGCTCTTTGAGGATCGTCTTTTCCCTTGTAATATAGTAAGGGATAAGGCAGGCAAAAAACAAGTTAAATTACCTAAAGGCTGGAACGACTCAGAGAAATATTATGAAGATTTTGATGATTTAAATGTCAATAGTATGGCTTTGAGAACTGGTAATGGACTGGTGGTTATTGATATCGACACAAAAGATTTAACTCTTTTAGAGCCGTATATGAAAGACCTAGTGGAAAAATGGCTCAATGACAAAGCAACTTTTACAGTTGAAACAACCAACGGTTACCATTTTTACTTTGATAGCGGTGATAAGAGCTATGGAAATGCTGTACGCATCTCAAACTATGTTGATATCCGTGGTGACGGTGGATGTGTGTTTTGTTATACAGAGGACAAAGATAGCTCCTACATTGTCTTGTGTGAGGTTGAACCGTTGCCGCTTGCAAATGAACTATTAGATTATATTTCCCTTCAAGAGCGTGATAGCAAGGTAATCAAGTATGAATTTAGCATAGATGGTGCTAGAATTGCCAACACTCCACACGAACCAAACAAGAATCTAAAAAAAGCATTGTCTATCGAAGATGACATGCAAAGAGCAATAGCGATTTTAGAAGCTGTAGGCAAATCTGCTGTAGACTTTGAAAATACAAGTGAACTTTACTCTAAAACGAATGCACTTGCGTATATTTTGGCAATGAATCCATCATACCCAAATGACGATGTTCGTTCAACTATTGAGTATATTATTGAAAACATTACAGGTTTCGATATTAGCAGCCAAGAATCACAAAAACGACTGCATCAGATATTTTCAACTATGATTTACTCTGATGAGCGAGCAGTGGATATACGAAGCATTCTTGCTGAATGTAGTGTTGAGATTGAATCTAATTTAGAACGGCTACATACTGATTTACTCTTTTTGAAGCACGGATACAACTTGATTATTGGTGAAAGCAAGGCTGGAAAAACCTATACAACTATAAAATCATTGGTTGATGCAGGACTTAAAGATGCTGTCATTCATGTTGATTTTGATAGAAATGCAGATAAAAAGTTAGAATCTTTAGGTGTGGATACCTATCATATCTCGGATTCAGAGTCATTGTTTGTAAAACTTGAACAGCAGAAGGAACTCTTGCAGCTAAAAGAAAAGATTATCGTTGTTGACTCCCTACAAGATATAGCCCTAGAAGATGGACTTGACGATAACAAAGGTGCGCTAAAAACTATGCAAAGATTGGAGCTATTTGGCAGCATAGGGGCGACATTGATAGTCATTCACCATATAACTATAGATGATAAAAAACCTAAGATAAAGGGTAATGCATCGGTAATAAGTTCTAAAGTAGATACCACATTACTCTTTACAAAAATTGATTACAACTATAGAAAAATGAAGGTGCAAAGCACAAGAGCTGAGGGTGTAATTCAATCTGGTACATCTATGTCCTTTGGAAAATCTACTGTGAGTAATCTAAAGCCTCCAAAGAAAAAGGTCAGAAAATGAGCAGAGACATCAAAGCTAAAACAGCACCATTACCACATAGAGTGATGAATCAAACATCTATCTACCTTGTTAAACAAAGCAAGGTGGATAGAGATGGCTTTCTTGGGTATGAAGCTGTTGTAGAGTTAGAGGATAATCAATCTATTGTTGTGCAAAGTCATAAAAACATAATTCCACAAGACGGCAAAGTGTTTGAGTATATTCTTGCACAGTGGTTCGCCACTTCAAAAACCTCAGAGGAGCTAAAAGAGATAGAAGTTGATGTTGTTGAAGTTGTAAATGCTTCAGGTTGGCAGAACCGTACAGAGAACCGTAAAAAAGTGATTCAGCACTTAAGAAATCTAGTAGGAACTACAATAACATACAAATGGGATGGCGGAGAAATTCTCTTTCATCTCATAGATAAAGTTGAGATAATAGGCAATACAAAAACTATAGCTCTCAGCGTGTCTCAGACATACCTAGAAGCCCTTATAGCTACTGAAAAGAGATACATTAATGTAAGTAATATTTTGCCCTTAAAAGGCAAGTATGACATCGAATTATATAAACTATTGCAGATGAGAGGTGGCGGTCTTAATAGAAAAGGTCAGCCCAAACTCGTGCAAAAGATATCTCTTACAGATATTTGCGCACATCTTCATTTGGATATAGACAATCAAAGCAGCAAAGATATAATTTCTCGTGCTTTTAAGCACCTGCATGAGGAGATTGCTATCCCAAAATATAAATATAATTGTAGTGCAAAACGGTGGGAACAAACTACATAACTTGTCGGTGCCGATACATAAACTGTCGGTGCCGATACATAACTTGTTGAAAAAGTCCTCTGGAGAGCCCATGTATAGGTGCTTTCAAAAACCTCTTAAAGTTCTTAAAGACTTTAAGGGTATTTCGCCCTTTAGAGGGCTCATACCTAAAAATAAAAAAGGAACAAACAAATGAAATTAAATAAAAATAATACATTATCAGTATCTCAGAAGCAAGTCGTCAATGCACCACTGCCAACAGTAACCCTGGCTTGTGCTGGCACAGGAAAAACCCATACTATGATTCACAGAGTAATTAAAGCACATCAGGTGGACCAAATAGCTCTTAACAGGATATTTGTAACCACATTTACGCGTAAAGCAGCTACAGAGATGACAAATCGGATGATTAATATCATTAATGATGCCCCAAAGCTAATCGGAACTTTTCATAGAAATGCATTGCAACTCATTAAGAGCAATCCAATACTTGTCAAAGTTCATGGCTATGATGACCATAAAATAAAGATGATTGATGTTGTAGATAGGGACAGGCTTTTTAAAGAGTTTCTCGACCCATATATCGCAAATCTTAAGAAGCAAGAAATAACTATGTATGAAGCAAAAAAGTTCATTCGTATTGGAATTGATATTTGTAAAAAGAATGCCATCTATCCTATAGATTATCACCACAATAAAGGTTACCTCCCTGAAGATTTTGATGAACTAAACATAGCACTCTCAATTTTTCCTAGAGAAATATTCGATATTGTATACAAGAACTACCAAGAAAAGCTAAAGGAGATGAATGCAGTGGATTATGATGATATCATAGCTCTTCCTGTGTTTGCGATGCGAGATGAGAGTATAGTCAAACCAATAGCTAGCAAGTTTGATTTAGTTATAGCCGACGAATTTCAAGATAATAGCAAACTGCAGTTTGAACTGCTGGATCAGCTTTCACAAGGTAGCAAGAATCTTTTTCTTGTTGGCGATGAAGACCAACTAATCTACGCTTGGAGAGATGCGGATTTAAGTAAGGTGATGTCCTACTATACTAATGACAATTTTCAAATTAAATACCTAGAAGAGAACTATAGGTCACAAAAGAACATTATAGAATTAGCCGTAGCTATCATTTCACAAAATACAATGCGCTCATCTAAAACAATGAAAGCGATGAAGCATGCTACTTCTGACATTATACATGTACAACCATATGACCACAAAGAAGAAGCTGCATATGTAGCTCAGGATATCAGAAAAACCATAGCTAATGGTGTTGCACCTGAAGATATTGCTATAATCTACAGAAGCAATGACTACAGAATATTTATAGAAAAAGAACTTGTGAAGCAGAAAATTGATTACAATGTTGTTAGAGCCTACAACTTCTTTGAATATACAGAGGTAAAGGCATTGCTTTCATATCTGCAGTTAGCTTTAGATTCCAATAACGACATAGCTTTTAAAAATATCTTCAACTACCCAAAGCGAGGTAATGGTGAGAAAGCGCTACAAAAAGTTACTGTAGATGCACATCTGCAAAAATCTTCACTATTCAATGCATTAAAATATCGTAAAAAAAATACAGAAAAGAATCAAGCTTTTATTGCTCTTCTCTCGAAACTAAAAAGTGCTATGGATAATGATATTGCTGTAGGCACACTTCTAGATATGTTAGTGTCAGAAATTGAGTTAGAGCGTAACTTGCTACTTGAGCATGGTATAGAAGAAGGTGAGAAACGCTTTGACAATATACAAAGGCTAGAGATAATTTTAGATGATATTAAGCGTGAGGTTTTGACTTATGAAAACACTTTAGTTGAATTACAAGAAGTGATTCTTGACTTGGAAAAATCCACAATTAAGAATAAAGTGCAACTTATGACCGCACACACTTCCAAAGGTTTGGAATTTGAAAATGTTTATATAGTTGGTGCTGTAAATGGTATGTTCCCTTCACTCAAAGGCAGTAGCAATAGCAACATAGAGGATGAGAAAGAGGACTATGTAAATACTTCAGCAGAAGAGGAAAGGAGATTATTATATGTCGCAATTACCAGAGCCAAAGAGAATCTTACTATTAGCTCACCGAAATATATTTACAGGCAGGGTTCTATATCTGAGTATGAACCATCAATGTTTTTGGAGGGGATGGACTCTTACTATGTCGAAAAGGCTGTAGCCATAGACGAAAATAGCTGAAATATAACCGCCTCTTTGGGGCGGTTTAACACCATCAAACTGAAGCAGTAGAAGCCTTTATGGCTCATGCTTTAGTCTGCAAGACGGTACTTGCAACTGTATGTTAAGATACCCAATTTAATATATTTTAATTTTTAGAAGGAACCGAAATTAAAGAATCTTTTAACTCTATTTAATGGACTATTGAGTTTATCTGCTTTTATTTTACACTCGTTAAGTTCCTGTTTGCACTGATTCTTTAGTGAATAAATTGATATATTAGAGGTATCAAGTATAATAGTAGGCTTTAGTTTCTCTAAGTCATAGTAGCCATTATTGCCAAAAATACGATAATACTCTTTGATTAATGTATCCTTTGAAAATAATCGCAGAGGAAGAATAATCTTAAGACTATGGCTTTTCAGTATCTTATTTAAACCCTCCTCAGTAATTCGCAGATAAAGATCAGACTTATTTGGGTTGTATACTTGCACATCATTAATATAATACAAATCTGTAATTATTTCAAAGTCATTTGATCTTGAATATACATCACAAAATCCAGTTGTTTTACATACTGCATAATTAATTGCAATTAAGTCTTTATTGTATTTAAAAAGATTATATTTGCTTTGTAGTTTTATCTCATAATATTTGTGACATTTATAATCTCCATTGTCTTGTATTGGAACAGAACAAGAACTGGATATATTATAAGTATTATTTTTTAGCGTAACTTTCATATAAGCCGCAGATAAGTTCCCAACTATAAATATTAAAATTAAAAGATACTTTTTCATGGTAATTTTTCTACAATCATTTTAGTCTAATGTACCACACCAGCCATTACGGCTAATACTAAAATAACAAAACCTATAACACCAAGCGTTACAGCTAATTTAGCGGTCTTTACCGTAGCAGATTTGGCTGTAGATGCTACTTTATGAACTGTCTCGCTAGTTCTAATAGTGTTGACAGCATTGTCAATTGCATTTCCTTTATCTGCTTTGTAGTTTACAGATATTTTTTCTTGCACCTTGCCATCATCTGTTTCATATTCTATTGTATTTTCTACTTTAACAGAATCAGGGCTATTTTTTTGTCTCTTTGTTTTAGTTAAGTTTTTCATAATTCAACCTTTGAATTTGTTTTTTTATATATGACTATTTCATGCTTCTGCGATAACCTTTTTGAAAGCCTTTGTAAAGCCGAATACACCAGTCGTTATATACATCTAATTTAGAATTATATTTTTGTGATAATAATTTTTGCAATACTGTTTTTACAAAATCCACTTCTTTAACGAATGATTGAAAATTTTTTGTATAACCCATTTTATCAGCTATCTTTATTGTAAACACAGCTAATTCCGAAAATGCCTCAGCATTACCACCAACTTTTAATGCATAGTTTTTACATATTCCTGATGCTGCAACAGTAAATAATACATTTTGCCTCATTGTCATCTCTTGTGCATTGATAGCAACAGCAAGAAAAATTAGCAAGAAAATTTTAATCATTTGTTATTAACCTTTATATTTCTATAGAAATGATTTCTGTAGATAATTGCATAAACATCATACAAAAAGTATTCTTATAGAAATATTATCTATAGGAATAATTGTGCTTAATTTACCAGATATTGTTACCAAAAGTGAAATTGATGAGTATTTTCATACAATCTCAGCAAATGTAAAACGGATAAGAGTAGAAAAAGGAATGAGCCAATTGGAAGTTGCGCTCTCTATAGGTCAGAAATCTTCAGGCTTTTATGCTAATGCAGAGAATTACGCACATGATAAAAAATTTAATTTAGAACATTTACTAAAACTCTCTAAACTTTTCGATGTTGAAGTTACAGTATTTTTTCAGAAGGAGAACTAATCTCCAGCAATCCCTTTCTTTAAATGCATGTTTACAATCTTTTTTTCATCACTGGTAAATTTAACTTTTAGCTCATTGTTATCACTTTTTAAATCTACTTCAGAAACCATACGCATAGTATCAAGAAAATTACTACATGACTCAACAGGTACACTATTTAGATTTGTCGATAAAATGCCAATCAATTTACTTTTCATAAAAGTTAACTTTGTTATCCCGTCTTTTGTATCTATTCTTATATCTACTTCGGATTCTTGACTGCTTTTGCCTACAGCCTTCTCAAACGAATATGCTTCAATAATAGATATATCGCCCTTAATATCAGTGCTTGGGGCTTCTGCTAGTTCTGATAAAACCAATGTTGGCTCTATACAGTACTCCCTGCTGAGATATACTTCCATTGTCATGAGGTTGTGTTGTTCTACAATAAATTCAGTACAAGCCTCTAGCGCCTCTTCTAGCTTATCATCCATGCAAGATATAATTATGCCCTTAAATATACTTGTAAAATATTGAAAAATTATTTTATGTACGAAAAAGATAAAATCATCTTTATCAAGTCTGTCGCAAATCTCTCTAAAGTTGTCTTTCGAGAGCAACATGTAGTTTAGCACTCTTCGTTCTGTGTCACGCAGCTCAGTAATGCTCACTAGATTTTCTTTCATAAGTTGTCACAATCAACTAGATGGGTTTTTAACATGGAGAAACCTTATAGATGTTTTTTCATATTATACACGATTTATATTGTTTTTAGAGATAAATAGCTATATTTGCTATAACTTAAATTTCAAGGAGCTAGATATGGGAACAAAAGAAATTAGAACTGAAGCATTAGATACTACAAAAGGTCTTCAAGATGGAACTATAACTACTAGAGAGGCAGATAAGGTTTATAATAAAAATAGTGACATTTTTAATAAATGGGATACAGAATTAGCACAAATAGAAAAAGCCCTAAAACTTAATAAACAATCCACGAGTAAAGAAGCTAAAAATATAAATACTTTTACCCTTGAAGTGCAAAAAGCTATTAATGACATAAAACTTTATGTTGTAAAATCAGCGGAGCATATCATTAAAATTAGAGAAATACTAAACTCTATAACTGGAGAGTTAAAAAGAGGAACTAAAAGAAAATTTTACAATGCTATTGGCATGAGTGACAGAACTGCTCAACGATATATGAAGATTGCATCCAATTCTAAAATACAACAAATGAAAAAGGATGGAAAGCTGGAAAATTTGAATTTATCTAAAATGCTTATTCTCATAGGAGAAAATCAGGAGGCTTCTAAGAATACACCTACAGACTTTTCTAAAGTAGCACAAGGCATCTATGCAAGATATAAAGAACCTGCTCAGTTGGAAAGTATCATAGATGAATTGACTAAGCTTTTAGATAGTATTAAAAGTAAAGCTGCATAACCGCCATTATGGCGGTTTAGTCTGTAAGACGGTAGCGTAACTGTCTGCTAGAATCCAAAAAATCTTTTCAGCCTATTTATTGGTTTACTGTGCTCTTCTTTGTTGGTTTGTTTTATAAGATTATTTTTTCATTAAAATACTTATAAAAACAATTAATCCTACTACACAACCAATATTAACAGCTGCATCGCCACCTAAATGTAAATTACTAGCAATTACAAGAAAAGTTCCTACTCCTATTATCGGAGCAGAAATAGAAGCTACTATAAATTTAAATATTTTTCGTACGGTTTTTGACTCAGTAATTTCATTTGCTAATTTGTCAATTTTATTTGATGTTTCTTTATTACTCATTTTCTATCCCTTTTACAGTCATTTTAAATAGTTATGTTCAAAATTACCACAACTAATCATTAAACGCAATTGTATCAATATTTCGCTTGTAAAACTATTTGATCACACCTGATATAGCTATATTCCTCATAGATACTTTTTATCTCTTAAAGCATCAACAACACCCTTAAACACAACAACAGCAGTCTCGGATGCATACTTTTTAGTTTGCGGCTCTCGAACCAGTACAGCGATTGTATAGCTCTTTTTAGTTCCATTTACAAACCCAACAAATGAACAATTGTACTCTTTTATGTATCTCCCATTTTTAACAACATGAGCAGTCCCTGTTTTTCCACCTATTTCCAAACCTTGCGTCTCTGCCATTTTGCCTGTACCTTTTTCTACTGTCTCAATTAGAATCTTTTTCATCGCATGTGCGGTTTTTGCATCCAAGACTGTTTGGGGACTTGTCGAAGCTTTAATATTTGCAAAAATCTTAAGCTTTATGAGCAATCCATCATTGTTAAAAACATTGTAAGCTCGTAAAAGTTGTAAGAGATTGACTTTGATTCCATAGCCATATGCAGAAGTTACTCTATAAATATCACTTTTCATGCGCCTTTCATTCGGTATATAGCCACTGTTTTCATTACTAAACCAATCTACAGTAGGTTTTGTAAAACCAAACTTTACAAGCCCACCACGATACTTTTGTTCTTTTATTTTTTGTGCTATTTGTGCCATACCTATACTTGAAGAATGCACTATTACATTTGCGGCACTTATATAATCATATGGGTAGTGGTCAGTGATAGTCATTGTTCTAATACGATAATGCCCTTGATGTCCATTTATTAGCTCAACTGGAGTGATGAGCTTCTTATCTAAAGCCAAAGAAAATACAGTAGATGCTATCACAAATCCAGGCTCATAGGTAAAACTTGCTATATTGTTTTTAGGAAAATCTTTAACAACATTGCTATTGGAATCAGCAAGGCTAAGAATATTTCCAGTTTTTGAGTCCACAACAGCTATAGAAACACCCCTTGCTTGAAACTTCTTTTTCATAGATTGCGTTAGAGATTGGACTTGTTTTTGCAGTGAGCTATCAAGTGTTAGTGCTACCTTTTGTGTGATAGCATGATGCTCTTGTGCATTTACGATAGATATTGCGATTATACATAAAACAAATATCAGTTTTTGCATGGTTTGTTTCCTTTATATGAACGATTTCTTAATATTATAGGTTGTGTGAATATATCATATTATTTCAGAACCTAAATATCCCTACCTACAGGAATTTAGGTAATAAGAAATTGAAGAATTGTAATCAGCTATAATTTTCCATTCTCCATTGATAAACTCTATGCAAACATCTATTGGGCTGTCAGCACGATTAGCTATAACTTTAGTTTTGGATATTTTCTTTACTTGATTTAATAGCTTATTTTCTTCTAAAAAGCTTTTTAATTTATTATCTTTTTGTAATGCTTCAAATGCTAGTTGCTTTTCTCTTTCTTTATTTTTTAAATCTTCTACTCGATATTTTATATATAATGACTTAGATTTACTTTCAACCCCATCACTCTTTACTAATGCTTTTGCCCAAAATGATTTGACTTGATTACCTTCCTCTATTTCTTGTAATGCTTGCTCATAGTATGCGTCTTCATCTGTATCAACTATATCACTTTGCTCTTCTTCTATAGTTGTTTGCACTACAGTTCGAGGAGTTTCCACAGATTTGCTTTTTTGAGTTTGATGATTTACTTTATACTCTTTAAGATTTTCTTTTGTATCTTCAGCTATATCTTCAGCATGATTTTTGACTGCTTTAGCTAGAGAGGGGTTGATAGTATCTTGATTGTTTTGTATTACATCTTCTTTTTTATGCCTTACAATGCCATAATATAATATTATACCAATATTAACTATAGGAATAAATACCAGCAAAGCATTCCAAGGGTTACCATCATAATCTCTAATTCTATTTGCTATTACATTTAAATCTAGTATTAATAACACAATAGCTATACCCATGAGAACAATAAATACATCAGGATTACTGCTATCTAGTGGCTTTCTATCTGCTACACCTAATATCTCATTCAAAATCCCTCCAAATATACTTAAGATCATATGCCATATCCAGAATTTTAATCTACTGTATTTTGCTCCAAACATTTTTATTTCCTCTTTAGATTAATAAACCATAGAAAAAAATCATACAACTTGAAGATTCTTTAACTTATCCAAGTCATAGGGTTTATTTTTTGTATTATGATATTTTTATTTTTTAAATCTTTTATCATCAACTGACATCTATCTAGTGGTATTTTATTGCGACCACCATGACTATTAATACTATAGCAATGCTTCAAACCTCATTAATAAGTGGTAGAGACGATAGACTTACACTTCATAGATAGCCTTTTATATTTAACTTAGCATAATTCTTGCAGCCAGATTCTTCACCTAATTCACAAGCTTTTTTATAAAGTTTATTAGCTTTAAAGTAACTTTGTTTTACACCTTTACCATTATAATATGAAACTCCAAGAATATAACATCCAAATGCATTTCCATCATCACAAATATCTGCCTGCAATCCTACTGCACTTAGTGCTAAAAGTGTTAGTAATAGTTTTTTCTTCTTTCGATAAGCTTATGAAGCTGCTTTATCAAATGTATTTTACGGTTTATTTATTGACTATCTTCATATGAATTCAGATCACATGCTTCAGTTAAAAGAAAACCTCTGACTCTCTAAATTAAAAAGAGCCAAAGTTTATCTTTGACGGAAAAAGATAGTAGTTTATTTCTCTTTATATAAGCTAGAGATATGAGAAACTATAATGCAGTTACTACTAAGTATCTAATCCCCATTATAAACTCCGCCACCATATTGACCTGTACTTTGATCTTGTTGCCTATTTTGATTAGCGCTGGGATTATATAATTTGCTCCGCATATCTCGTTGTTGAGCATCCGTATCAACGCTATAATTAAGCCTATCATTTCCATTGCTCATATCATACTGGTATTGTTGTCCAGAATTACTCTGATACCCACCGTTATTTCCACTTCCACTGTTACTTCCATACTGTGTACCAATCATTGCTGCTTCTGCAGTAGAAGTAATTGCAATGATAAACACCAATGCTTTTATGTATTTAGTATATTTAGCCATTTTAGCTCCCTTTTATTTTAAAATTAATAAATTGTATAACTTTACACCTTAAACAATACCAGTATCACACAAAAATTAATAAAAGATAAATGTGACCGTGTAAAATTGTAACTAGTTATTACTATTTGAACTAATCTTTTTATCATTCTAAAATAGCTTAACTAATCCATAAAGGCTATACATAGTGAAAAATGCTGATGAGTTACCAAGTGATGCAGTAGATAACTTTTATAAACAAATCGGTAAAAATGTTAAAAAATACCGAGAACTAAAAGGTTATACACAACTGCAACTATCACAGGCACTTGGTCATAAATCAGTTGGCTTAGTATCGCAAGCAGAACTCTATCTTGATAAACAGCACTTTAACCTAGAACATCTATACAAAATAGCTTACATACTGGAATGCGATATTGCAAATCTTCTTGAAGATATCGAAGCAACTACATAAGAGCTATAGATTCTAATTGAACCACTATCTCGGTAACATATAGCCACTGTCATATGTTACCAGAAAAGAGGTTCACTTTTATATCTCTGCTACATAAACTTAGTAAATCTATACTTGATAACTATTATCAATACTTCAGTCTAAACTATTTTCAACCATTACTCTAACCTCAAACTAGCTTCAAATAAAAAACCTTATAGCAAATCTAAAATCTAGCGCAGAAGCCCTAGTTACTTTTCCCACGCCTACACAAACACCGACACCCTCCCCAGTTACACCTACACCCCTAAACAAAAACCCACACTTTTTTACACGCTAACGCTTCTTCTTGTATAGATAGCTACCTATACTTATACATCTCCCATTCTATTATAAAAGGAAAGAATAGATGCAACAGTAGTTGTCAACAAACCAAACTAAAAGGAGCAAACATGCTTGTAGCAATCAGAAATGTAGATGTTCAAATTGAACCAGACGAAGTGATAGCAGAGGCACTGCAAGAGGGTAGTTTATCTATCGGTAGTGTCATAGGTGCTTGCATAGGCAAAGGTGGAGTGGATGAAGTGCTAAAAGCCTTTGATGATGACGCAATCATTGAATATGTGCAAAGGTATAACCTTAGAGTCTATATCGGTGGCATAGAGGATATCCTAGCTTTTATAGGCTACCTCAATGAAACAGAAAAAGCAAAACTACTTTGGCACTTACTCAATTGCACAAAGGAGAAACAATGTTAAAAATATACCTAACCGACCTTCAGGCGTACAACGAGGTGTTTCTAGTTGGCAAATGGATAAATCTACCACTTACAGGATTTGAGCTTTCACAAGCCATTTCAGAGGTCTTGACGAAAGGAGAATCTATCTGTGGTACAGACAATCATGAGGAGTATTTCATAACTGATTATGAGTGGGGTGACCTAGATTTATACCCGATAGATGAGTATGAAAATATCCATGAACTTAACTCAAACATGGAGCTACTTTCAGAACTAGATACCCACAAACTAAAAGCAGTTGCATTCCTACTAAGCGAAGGTATCACAGTGGACTTAGAAGATGCCATAGAGCGAAGTGAAGATGTAATCGTACATCAAGACCAAAACTTGGAAGATGTCGCTTATGAGCTCTTGGAAGAGTGCTATGGGGTGCATAATTTAGAGCCCCTCATAGCTAACAATATCGACTACGAAGGAGTAGCTAGAGAACTAGAATATGACGGAACTTATTGGGAAATAGGTGATGATGTATTTGAGTATATCGGTTAATAAATCATAGCAAAGGAGGTAGATGAAACAAGTACAGTAAACGCACAGTTGCACATAAAGTGTGCCAATAACATAAAATACAAAAGGATAAACAATGTTTGATGATCAATACGCAAAATATGCAAGTGATGAACAATTCTACCAAGACATGATGGCATGGATGGAAATGGAACATGAGATGAGTGAAACTGAGATTAATGAGATGGAAAGAGAACAGACAAGCCGTTCCCTAACCGAACAGAATCACATTATATCAAAAGAAGCTTTAAATAACAAAGATTATGACAATAGTGATATAGGAGCATAAGATGAAGACCACTAGATACAGATTTGAACAGCAAGTCCAAGAGGTAAAAGAAGAAACTAAAAGTTGGCTCGCAGATGAGTTTAAAGGAATTTTAGAGAGCGATAAGGACTTTACCCGTAAAGCTGACTATATCGGCTTTAGCATACTCAGCATTGACGCAAAAGTGGCATCGCTAGATGAGGAGATAAAGGAGTTGCAACAACTAAAGAAAAAGCTAAAACAAGCAAAAGAGATTGCATTGCAAACTGGAGCGGATGTGTTTAAAGAGTATGGCATCGATAAGCTTGAAGGTGCTGGAATTAGCTCAATAACCATAAACAAGCCAACTCCTAGTTCAAAGATAAAACTAACTATCCACAACGAGCACAAGCTCATAGAAGCTGGATTTTGTAGAAAGGTTTTAGATGAAGACGCAGTGATAGAGTTTTACAACAGCGGTAAGTGCTTGGAGACAATAAATGCAAATTGTAGCATTGAGATACTCAAAGATGTAAAACCCATAAAGCTAAAGATAAACAAGCGTAGGGGCATAATGGCAAACAACAGCGATAGCAGTGTAGATGAGATACTTGGAATAGCGTCATGAAAAGTTCAACTCAAAACTATAGTCATACAAATATGCTAGAAGTAAATCCAGATAGCGGTGAAATAGTCTTGGAATCAGATGAAAATGAGCTAAGTAAACTCAGGAAGACAAAGATAAAAGCTTTAAAACTACTCAACAGAAATGACTTCTTCTTGATAAATGGCACTTGGGAAGCAAAGCGAGATGCACTCATAAAGATTCTTTCGTCTTTACCGCTCAGTTATGCTTGGGAGATAAAAGATAAAGTTCTCACTAAAGAGTATGCACAAATAAGTGGAACTCTCACTATAAGAAATGGAAACATTATGAGGATAGCTGATTCTGTTGGTATATTTGAGTTTAGTGAGCTTAAAGGTAATGGTGGCATGCACTTCATGAATGCAAGGGCAGAAACTAGGGCTTTGAAAAGAGCTATTGAAGTATTGTTTGGCAGCGTGATAAATTATTTTGTAATAAATTATCTACAGGAGAGGGTTTAGGATATATGCGAGTGTAATTTAGCTGCACTCGCATTTAAAATTATGCTATACTTGTTTAAATTAATTTCGCATAATAAACAAGTAATAAATTTTTTAGGGGTATATTTAGGGGTATATTTTTCACTTATACTCTATAGAAACCTATTTAAGGTATGTATCGAATCCCCCTCTGTCCGCCATCAAATACTTTTAAAATAATAAAATATTATATTATTGCAGAGGCTATTAAGCTACAAAAGAATAAAATTATATTATTTTTTTATATAGGATATTATAAAATGTTCAAAAATGTTAAAATTAAACAAATCCTTCTGTATGTTGCTGTTCTAATTATCAATATCTTGGTGATAAACGGTATAATAGGTAATATAAAATTAAATAAAATTAAAAGTGATGCCAATTTACAGGCAAAAAATGTTCTGCCTAAGTTAATAGAATTTTTGTCTTTACAAAGAAGTGTGTTAAATCTTCAACAAGTTGCAACAACAGTATCTCTTACTCACAACATGAATAGGATAGATGATATAAAACAAGATTTTAAAAAAGGCAATATCGTTTTGGATAGATTGATAACAATGACTAAAATAACTCATGAAATTAAAATGATCACCAGTTTAAAAAAATTTAAAAAAAAATTTACAAATTTTTATCATATTGCTTATAACATGGAAAAAGCATATATACTCAATGGAAGTGTTGCGGGCAGTGATTATTTGAAAAAATTTAATATTAAGGCTATTGATCTTACAAAAAATTTAAACCAATGGGTGAAAAAATACAAAGAAGAGTCTCTGCGGGTATCAAAAGATATCGGTGTAAATGTAAAAGCAGCTATAATTAGCAATGTTTTGTTATCCTTTTTAATTATTATTATAA
>JALUBM010000220.1 GCA_027044845.1 Sulfurimonas sp. | reverse complement strand
AAATAATTTACTACCTCTTTTATATCTTCTATATCTATCGCATATTTTGATTCAAACAACTCTTCACTTGCTTTTATATTTTCTTTGATAGTTTTTGAAAAATCAAATATCAGCAAATCGTCTAAACCAACCGTATATAGAAGCTTATTACTCTTGTCAACTATAAAAAGATTTTGAATATTTTCGAGTTCATTCTCTTTTCTAAGATGTGCAAATCTTTTTATAACATCTTGAACTTTTTCATCTTCTCTTGCAGTAAAGACTTCAAGTTGCATACATGCACCAGCTTGATTTTCATCATATTTTTTAAGTTTTGAAATTTCCTGCTTATCTTCCGTATCAAGCGTATTAAAAACTTTGGATGCGACATGTTCATCTACATCTTCAAGTTCTTGCATAAACTCCAACTGATCATCAGATTCGAGTTCACTAACCGCATGAGAAAGTTCATCTACACTAAGATTTTCAACGACATCGTCAAAATATCTGTCAGGTAGGGCAAGGGCTACATCGCCAACTAAATCATTTGGAACAAGCTTAATTGCTTCGCTAAAGTTTTTATCATTTAAATCTTTTAAGATTTTTGCAATTTCTGCAGGATGCATCTCAGTTATATTGTGCGATTTTAAATATTTATTTAATTCTTTCATGTATTATCTTGTTTGTGTTTAAAATTCATAATTTTGTATTTGCTGTACCTAATGTTTTTGCATAACTAAAGGCTAAATTCATACAACATAAGAGGTTCTACCTCTTGTTGTTACAAAAAAGCCTTTTACAATGACAATACCTGATGCCAATATTATTAAAAATCTCATCTACTGCCTTGTTATAAAAGTGTTATCAAATATCCATTTTGGATTTGATTGAGTTTATAGGTGTAATATCCATCAAGTTTTATAACTACTCTGTAATAGCCCTTGTGTGTTCCTATCCGTATTTTAGTAAAAAGTGCATTTTTATAGGCATTTTTTGCATAACTGCCTATGTCCGTGTCACGCTTGAAATCACAAACTATTCTGTGTGGTTTCACTAACAAAAAGTTCCTCAGCAATTTATCTTTTGTATTTATTTTTAGTCTATTCTTTTCTGCATAAAAAGATATGAATTTCAAAGAAATAATCTTTTTATAATGACTTTTTTTTGCTGTAATCTGTTTATTTGATTCATTATAACTTTGTGAAATAAAAATAGGTAAATGCCAATCTATCGCATTTTGAATAACAACTTTTTTATGTGTAATAGAACCGTCAATATTTTTATATGCAACAGTTACGCTTTCAATGGCTCTTGCAGTTGAAGGGAGCGTCATTGTCGCTCTTTTAAGTCGAGGTAAACTCTTCACTTGATTTGAAGTGAGAGGAATGTCTTGTCCAGAGTTTATCGGAAAAAATGGATTTTCCCTTGCTTGAAGAAAGAAAGGATACAAACAACAAATAAATAGTAAAATTTTTATCATATAAATGAACCCTATTTTTTTATAAACATTATAGCGAATTTCTATGATTATTGTGCAGAAATTTCTTTGAGTTCAAAATACTCTCTCTGAAGTTGAGCATTTTCTTTTTTTAAATGAGCAGATTGGTCTTGAAGATAGTCCTCATAATCTTGCAAACCAAAAAGCACTTCAAGAGAATTTGTCCCATATAAAAGTATACCTAAATAGATACCCAAAAATATAACAAGGGCAAAGAGTAAAAAAAACTTTTTTAGAGACAGTCCTAGATATTTTTGGGTAACACTTTGTGAGGTATCAATTTCTTCAAAAAGTTCTTCTTTATTCATAAACACTCTTAGCTAAAAAGCACAGACCCTAAATACTCACTATATACAATTTCATTTTCAATTTCCAATAAACGATTGTATTTTGCTGTTCTTTCTCCACGTGCAGTTGAACCTGTTTTAATCTGACCACAGTTAAGTGCAGTAGCAAAATCAGCAATAAAAGCATCTTCACTCTCACCTGAACGATGACTCACTACACATGTATAGCCATTTCTTTGTGCAAGACGAACAGTTAACATTGTTTCACTGATAGAACCGATTTGATTTGGTTTAATAAGAATAGAATTTGCAATACCTTTTGAAATACCTTCATTTAAGATACTTGCATTTGTTACAAATAAATCATCTCCAACAATTTGAATTTTATCGCCTAATTTCTCTGTCATAAGCTTAAATCCATCCCAATCATCTTCACTAAGTCCGTCTTCAATGGAAACAATTGGATATTTAGCACAAAGATTTTCATAATAAGTAACCATTTCTTCACTATTTAACGTACGATTTTCCGATTCAAGTCTATAGCCACCTTCTGCTGTAATTTCACTCGCAGCAACATCTAATGCAATTGCAATTTGTTTACCAGGTACATATCCTGCCTTTTCAATCGCTTCCATAATGACTTGAATAGGCTCTTCATTTGAACTTAAATTTGGTGCGAAACCACCCTCATCACCTAAAGACGTACTATGTCCTTTTGCAGACAAAATTGATTTCAGGTTATGATATACCTCTGATGCAGCACGCAATGAAGTAGCAAAATCTTTAAAACCAAGCGGCATAATCATGTATTCCTGAAAATCTACATTATTATCTGCATGACTTCCTCCGTTTATAATATTTAACATAGGTGTCGGCATAACCATCGCATTTGCACCACCTAAATAACGATATAAAGGAATACCAAGACTTTGTGCAGCCGCACGAGCCACAGCCATAGAAACACCAAGCACTGCATTCGCACCCAAGTTAGCATAGTTTGGAGTGCCATCAAGTTCTTTCATCGTTGCATCTATAACTGCCTGATTAAAAGGACTCATCCCAATAAGTAAATCAGAAATTCGAGTATTTACATTTTCAACTGCCTGTAAAACACCTTTACCCATATAACGGGTACCACCATCACGAAGTTCTAATGCTTCACGCTTTCCCGTACTTGCACCTGATGGAACAATTGCACTGGCAGTTGTTCCATCACTTAATCGGACGGTAGCTTTTACTGTTGGATTTCCACGTGAATCCATTACTTCAATTGCATTTATATCATCAATAAACATATATCTCACCTTATTAAAATTTTAAAACAACAAAAACTTCTTATGCGTCCGCTTCTGCTATATCAGAAGTGTCCATCGTCATAAGAGAGCTTATGCCCATAGCCTGTTTAATCTTCTTTTCAATCTCCGCTGCAAGTTCTGGCTCATCTTTAAACTTTGCCTTCACATTCTCACGACCTTGACCAAGTTTAGTCTCTCCATAAGAAAACCAAGCTCCACTTTTATCTACAATATCAAGTTTGACACCATAATCAACAATCTCACCCTCTTTGGAGATTCCTTCTCCGAACATTATATCGAATTCTGCCTGACGAAAAGGAGGGGCTACTTTATTTTTTATAACTTTTGCTTTGACTCTGTTACCAATTTGACTCTCACCCTGTTTAAGTGATGCTATACGACGTACATCTATACGAACAGAAGCATAGAATTTCAAAGCATTTCCACCTGTTGTCGTCTCTGGCGAACCGTACCCCATCATCCCTATTTTCATACGAATCTGGTTAATAAATATAACCGTACAGTTCATTTTACTTAAAACACCAGTAAGTTTACGCAATGCTTTTGACATTAAACGTGCCTGCAAACCTACTTGTTGATCGCTCATTTCACCTTCAATCTCTACTTTTGGAGTAAGTGCGGCAACAGAATCAATAACAATCAAATCAATAGCACCACTTCTTGCAATTGTTTCAACAATATCAAGTGCCTGTTCAGCATAATCTGGCTGTGACACTAAAAGATTATCAATATCTACACCAAGATTTTTTGCATAAACAACATCAAGGGCATGTTCTGCATCTATAAAAGCACAAACACCTCCATTTTTTTGGCACTCTGCTGTAATTTGGAGTGCCAATGTTGTTTTTCCTGAACTTTCTGGACCATATATTTCAACAACACGCCCCTGTGGAATTCCACCGATACCAAGTGCTAGGTCAAGACCTAGGGAACCCGTACTAATAGATTGTAAGGGTTCTATATCTTTATCCCCAAGACGCATTAAAGCCCCTTTTCCGAAAGCCTTGTCGATTTGCTTCATTGCCAAGTCTAATGATTTTTGTTTGTTTGCATCCATGTCGAACTCACTTATTATGAAATTTAGACTTATTTTATGTAAATTTTGTAAATTAAATTAACTTTATGTCATTTTGCCATATTTTTAATCAAATTCTTTTTACATGTAAA
>JALUBM010000219.1 GCA_027044845.1 Sulfurimonas sp. | reverse complement strand
ATGTATGCGGACATTTGATTTTTGGTCTACCTGATGAAACACAGAGAATGATGCTTGAGACATCCAAAGCAGCTTATGAGTGGGGGATTGATTCTATAAAATATCACCCACTTTATGTTGTAAAACGCACTGCTTTAGCCAATGAGTATAATCGAGGAAAGTTTACACCTATAAGTGAACAAGAGTATCTTGATATTTTAGTAAAATCAATATTAATGAAACCAAAAGAAATTAATGTCCAACGAGTAACTGCAGGAATAGATGACGATTCTCTTCTGGCACCGCAATGGTGCCGAAATAAGAATAAACAGATAAAGAATATCAATAAAGCGTTAAAAAAAGTCGGTCTAAAATACTAAATAGCTAATGTCCATACACTTTTGCAAATTCTGCAGTACTACTAAAGTATGGTGGATATCTAAAATAGACCCTAAACTCTTTTGCCTGTCCTGGTTGAAGATTTTTTGCAACAACAAACTTCTTTGTTATCGTTTGCGGTTTACGTGATATCATTCCAAAACCTCCCGCAAAGAACTGCATAAATCCACCACTAGGTTTATAAAAATTCGCACCTTTTACATTTCCTGTTGCATGTCCTTTGTTAACAAGTTTTATCTCAAATGTAACTTTTCCTATCGGAAATTTCCCTACATTACTGACAATACCATAATAGCTTATTTCTTCAGTGCTTAAAAGTCTTTTATTATGTAGTTTAGTTAATTGTATCTTCTTTGTATATTTATCAACCACTATAACAGAAAGAATTGCCATAAAAAAAGAAATAAGAATAATAGAAAAAAGCATAGGATATATCAGCTTTTTATTTGCTTGTTTAAAAGAAGCAACAATACCACCGACCATTGCTAAAAAAATTACACTGAGTATAATATAGTGCCAATAGTTTAATAGTGTCATTTACAACTTGCTCCCACAGATACATTAAAATCTTTTTGATATTGAAATGGTTCTATAATAATCTTAAATCCTTTTGTCTCTCCTTTGAGCAAATCTCTTTGTACAATTGCCATCTTCATAAAAGGCTTTAATCGAAAAAGATAATTTTTATACTTATTTTTCGTTACTTTGTAAACTTCTGCAGTTATTTTACACTCTGAAAAATTCAATTTAGACTCGTTTGTAATAGTTCCCTTGACAATAACAGCCTGTACAAAGTTAAGCTTTTTTTGTGAAAGCAGATGCACAGAATTTTTAAAAAGATATTTATGCATCTGTATATACCCTACAGTAGGTCCTAGAACAAGTGTTGCAAATCCTAAAAGAATAAAAAAGATTCCTAAAATCAATTTTCTTCTCAACAGCAATGCGAGGATAATGAAAAGTATAAAGAGAATAAACGAAATTCCAAACAGTATATAATCATACATTATTAAGCCGTCAATAAATGTCAATAATCTCTCTTTCATACTCGTAAACTCTAATCTTTTCTTGCATTCTTTTCAGCAATACCACTTATACCAAATCGGCGTGAGAGTTCTTGCTTGATTCTATCAGGTGATATATTTTTCGATGCAAGTGCTACAAGCATGTGATATGTTAAATCCGCTGCTTCATACACCATTTCACTTTGATCATTGTCTTTATGTGCAAAACAGTACTCACCAGCTTCTTCTACAACCTTTTTTAAAATGGTATTTTCACCCTTGTTTAAAAGCTTTGCCGTCCATGAAGTTGTAGGATCAGCATTTTTTCTCTCTTGAATTGTATGATAAAGTGTATCTATAACACCATATGCCGTTTGAGTGTTTACTTCCACTTCAGAAGTGATTTTACCACTTTGCAGTTCTGTAAAAAAGCATGACTTACGACCTGTATGACAAGCTACACCCTTTTGATTTATTTTTATAAGAAGCGTATCATTATCGCAATCAATAAAAAATGAAAGAATTTCCTGCGTATGTCCACTGCTTTCACCTTTTTTCCAAATACGCTGTTTGCTTCTTGAAAAATAGTGTGCAAATTTCGTTTTTAAAGAAAGTTCTAGTGCTTCTTCGTTCATATATGCCATCATTAGCACTTCATTTGTATCATTATCTTGAACAATGACAGGAAGAAGCTCCTGCTTCTGCCAATCTACTCTATTTATTATTTCTTGCATATTTATCTAGCCGTTGTTCTTTGTTTTATATCTTTTGTATCTACCCAAATATTTGGAGTAGAGCCTCCAGGAGTTAAGAAAATCTTAGCATCTTTATTGACGCGAAGTGCATCATTAAATTTCCCTTGTACTTTCATTTGTTCAAGTTGTAAAAGCTTTGTTGTTAATGATTTTGCAATAATCAAGTTTGCTTTTGACTGAGCATCTGCATTAATAGTAATAGCATCTGCTTTACCTTTTGCTTCAATTCTTGCTTGGTCTGCTACACCTTGTGCTTGAGCTGCTTTTTTAAGGGCTTCTTGTTTTGCACGTTGCACTTCCTGTTCAGCTTTTTGTACTTCTTGTTTAGCAATTTGAACACGCTCTATTTGATCTTTTACTTTTTGTGGCAAAATAATGTCACGTAATTGTACTGATTGTAAAAGAACTGGAGAATTTTTTAAACTTGCAATATTTTTTCGTAATCCTGATTCTATCTCAGTCGCAACTTTATCACGTATCATAGGCAAAGATTCAGCATCATATTGTCCAACCACATTACGCACAACATCACGAACAACAGGGTTAATAATTTTATCTTCCCAGCTAAATCCCCAGTTAGATATAGTTTGTGCAGCAAATTGTGCATTTAATCTATACTGCACAGTAAGTTCTATAGAAACTGGTAATCCACGTTTATCAAGAACTGTTACAGCACGTTTTGCGACAATTCCAGATTCTCTACTATTCATGGCATCAGAGTGTAAAGCAGCATAATTAATAATACGGACTTTTGTATCAACCGTATATACCTTTTGAATAATAGGGACTATAAAATGAAGTCCTGGAAGAAGTGCTTGATCTTGATATTTCCCATTTGTACTTAAAATACCACGTTCACCTTCTTGAATCACCGTAAAAGGTTTTGCCACAATCAGAACGACTACAATTGCTACAAAAAGATAAATAAGTGCAGCTTTTCCTCCACCAAAGTTAAAATCTATATTTGGCATTTGAGGTCCTTTTGGACCATTTTCACCGCCTGAGTTAGAGTTTTTAAATCCTCCGCCTTCACTTTTTTTCTTGTTAAAATAGTCATTCATATCTGATGCCATTTACGCCCCTTTATTTTATTTTTACTTTAGTTTACTTCATCTACGTATGTAAGATAATGCTCGTATTTTTTATTTCTACCAAATACAATATCAAAATATGCACTTTGAATAATTGCTGTAATTTCTCCACGAGAACCGCATCCTATTTCTCTTGCATCGACCAAAGCAACAGGTGTGATTTCTGCTGCTGTTCCAGTTAAAAATGCTTCATCAGCAACATATACTTCTTCTCTCGTAATCTTACGGCGAGTTACTTTATAGCCCATATCTGTAGCCATTTCAATAACCATTTTTTGGGTAATTGATGCAAGAGCATTATCACTTGGAGGTGTAATTATCTCACCATCTTTTATCATAAAAAATGAAGCACCACTTGCTTCTGCCACATATCCTTGATCATCTAAAAGCAATGCCTCATCATATCCACAGTCAATGGCTTCATATTTTGCCATTTGAGAGTTCAAATAATTTGCGGTAGCCTTTGCTTTGCCCATATTTGAGGTATTTGCAGGTCTTGTCATTGAAGCAATTTTCAGACGAATGCCTTTACGCATTCCTTCCTCTCCAAGGTAAGCACCCCACTCCCACGCAGCAACTGCAGTCTCAACAGGAGCGTCTTTATGATAAAGTCCCATAACGCCATAACCCAAAAATGAAAAGGGACGAAGATATACATTATCACCCGTAAATTCATTTTTACGTACAAGTTCAATCTGTGCAAGATTCAATTCTTCCACCGTATAAGGAATATCAATCAATGTCATTTTTGCTGATTCTTTCAATCTCTTTGTATGATCATTCAAACGAAATATTGCATATCCTTTATCAGTCTTATATGCTTTTGTTCCTTCAATAACTCCATTGCCATAGTGAATTGTATGTGTGAGTACATGTACTTTAGCATCATTCCATGCTACAAATTTTCCGTTCATCCAAATGTATTTGGCTGCGTCCATTAAAATCTCCAAATTATTATAGTTGTCGCTATTTTATCCAAATAGCTATTAACATACTATTATAAAATTTTCTTTATTTGATGGATTTATAC
>JALUBM010000218.1 GCA_027044845.1 Sulfurimonas sp. | reverse complement strand
CCACCGATACTTTTACCGGCTTTTATATCACGAGCAAATTGCTCAACATCTATCTCTATGTTCATCTGTGTCTCCTTGGGTATTTGTTATTTTACCTAATTTGACACAGATTTTTGAACAGTCCCGATTACAATATCGGTTATATTTTTTATGAAAATATTAAGATTTTAAGAGGGTTTTAAGGTGGCAATTGACTCTCATGTGTCCTTTATCCCTAAAATCTTGAGTAATTTTTATCTTTTACTCTTTAAAGCCTGCCACCTTATAACCCCAGTTATAGATAATAGCATCAGTATAATTGCAGCAAAATCATTAATCCATACCCACCAAGAACTAAAAAAGCTACCATTGTGTAAGCTAAAAAGTAATGTGTATAATGCAATATTATTAAAAGTTGGCAATTTAAAATCTTTGTAATTCATTGAAGAAAAATAGATTACTTTATTATTTTGTAAAATAACATTACGAAACATATGTGGAGTATTCTTTAAAACTTTATATTTTCCATTTTCTAACACTCTGTTTGGCGCACCCATTCCGCTGATATATAACTTATTATTTTTGCGAATCATTTTGTATGCAAATCCTCTGTTGTCAAAACTCCAGTCTTTTAAATTTTTACTTTTGTATATGCCATATCGATTACCGATTCTATAGATTTTTCCATCATAATCAACTGACCATATATCGTTTTTGAGTGTACTATAAACTGGTGGAAGTATTGTATGACTGATAGTGACTGATCTCATAAATTGGGACAATGCTGATGCATGATCCAAAAATATACCGGTAACTGCAAGGATTGTAAATGGGAGAATAGCAAAGATAACAAATATATTTGCATGTAGTTTTATTAATTTTCTGACAAGTTTTGGATACTTTTTTCTTTTGATGAAAAACCAAATGATATACCCACTCAATGCTAAAAATATCAGTACTATCGCACCATAATCATTTATAAATAATGATAAATTTCCATCAAATAATCCTCGCCCATAATGCAGATCTCTTACAAAACGAGATAAGCATATATCTTTATTTAGAAGCTTTTTGTCTATGTATACTTGTGTTTTGTGTAAAACCTTCAATATGTTTCTATCTAATACCACAAGGTCTTGTTTATCGACAACAGCAACAATTTTATCTTTTGCAATACTCATTGCTGTAATATACTCCCCATCTAATGCAACTTGTTTTAATTGTTTATGATCATAGGTATAAATTCCATTGGATGTAGCTATATAAAGTTTATCTGCATAAGGTATTATTGCTAAGATTTGAAATGATGCTATTTTTCTAAATTTGTTTCCACCATTAATAGTTTCAAAAAGACCACGATAACCACCAACAATTATATGTTTTGGATTATTTGCCTCTTGATAATAGCTTGTAAAAAGCCTGTTTTGAGTATGGAGTATATGCGATGGTACATTACTAAAAGTAGTAGTGTAGAGAAAACTCCATTTATTATGATTAAGAAAAAAGCCACTGATTGAAAGAACAAGGAGAATAAGTCCAGCACTAATTCCTAATATTTTGTGGAGTTTGTAAGCTTTTACCACTTGTATTCAACTCCAACATAAAAACTTCTTGGATCACCAGGTGTATAATCTTCTTTTCCATATGCATAACGAGCATTTGCTGCATATTTTTTGTCAGTGATATTTGTCACTTTTCCAAAAATAGTGAGTTTTTTAGAGTATGTATAGTCTGCTTTGAAGTTTCCTATACTATAACCTTTGTATTTACCAACAGTATGCTTATCATCCATCCAATATGAACCTACATATTGCCATTCCGCCATCATTGTTAAACCTGTCAAACAAGTTGGCATATAAAAGAGTCTTGCATTTGCAAGGTTATTTGGAGCATCTGCCATTTCATTATCACCTAAAGTTGGGTCGTTATCATAATTATGTTTGCTATATGAATAACTTAAACTGCTTTCCCACTCTTTTGTGATTTCAGATTTTAATGATACTTCTATACCCTTATGGATGCTTGAGCCTCCATTTCTATAACCACCTGTGTTTCTATCTCGTATGATTGTATCACTGATTGTCATATAGTATACAGCTAGGTCCAAAAAGGATTTTTTAGAGAAACTTTTCTTTAGACCAATCTCATATGTATTTGATTTCTCAGATTTTAAATCAATGTTTTCATAACCCACTTTTACAGAATAAAGTCTCGAAGCTTGTGGAATTCTAAAACCATTTGCATAACGAATATACAGATTTAAATCGTTACTTGGCATATATGAAAGTGCTAATTTAGGACTCAAATGATTATATGAGTTTGTTCTATCGGCTGGACGATAATAGGTATTGGAACTATCGGTTGAATTTGGTGCTAAATTATTCTTATAATCATACCTGTTATAATCATACCTTAGCCCCGGACTCAATTTTATTTTTTTGGTAATCATATAATCTATATGCACATACGGAGCAATAGCAAAATAATTCACATCATAATCATATAAAGCACCGGCAGTATATGTTTTTGCACCCCATCCTGTTGTGGTTACATCAAAATCTTGATTGTATTTGAGTGATGATTTTGTATATTCATTATCAAAACCAAATATAATTTTTCCCCAGTTTTGTTCATAAGTATTTCGTTGCAATAATCCAAGCGTATAAAGTTTATTATCATTACTAGGGAGATTTTTTTCCCATGTTGCAACATATCTGTTTCGATTGTATCGTATGTATGGAGTTAATGTTATCTCTAAATCGTTATATGAATAATTATTAAACTCTGCACTTATCCTCGCAAAATCAAATTTTCTCTTAACATCAGTTTTTTTCAATGCAGTAAAATAGTTTGGATCATCACTTGCAGCAGTTGAACCATTTTCAATATTGGTATAATCATTAAAACTGTCAGCTTGTTCAGCTACTGTTTTTGAAAAATTAAATAAGATTTTCACATCATTATCATCATTTATTGTATGATCATAACGAATATTTGCTTCGGTCCTATCTACTTTTGTATGCTTTCTCCATCCATTGCTGTGCATATATGTAGTATTGGCACGATAAGCATTGTTTTCATCAATGGTATCACTTATTTCAACACCAGCACTGCCATATCCATAGCTACCACCAATACCTTTTACAGATATCTCTTGTGTTTTAGATGGTGCCTTTGCAGATTTCACATTGATAACCGCTGCAACAGCACCTGAGCCATACAGTGCAGTTCCGGCACCTTTTAAAACCTCAACTGAATAAGCTGATTGAAATGTTGTATATGCTAAACCGTTGTGATTAAAAAATCCACTTGATTGTACAGGAATGCCATCTTGCAGAAATAAATAATAAGGACCTGTACCTAAAGGCATACGAATTGATGTCATATCTCCTATTACTGAACCTGTTTGTTCTATTCTCACGCCACTTAATGAATTTAGTAAATCTTTTTGAAAAATAACCTGATCAAGTTTAATCTCTTTTTCTTTTTTTGTTGAAATACTCAGTGGCTGTTTAATATTACTTTCATTTACCCCGGTAGCTGTAACACTTACAGTTGATAGCTCTACAACATTATTTGCTAATAAAGCTGATGCAATAAAAGAGATAACCAATATCTTCTTTTTCATTTTAACTCCAATTTCCAAAATTTTCCAAAATTATATTTAAAAAATATTAAGAAATTGTTAATTTATAAATTATTGCTTAATATTTGTATTAATATGATGAATTAAAAGTAATAACAGGGTCAGTCGCCACCTTAAAATCTTAATAGGAATGGGGAGAGTCAGGTGATCCTCAAGATGGTAATTGGGGGTCATATCACTATCACTAGACCCTATAAGGCGCTCTTATATAATATTTTGGTTACAAAGACCTAAATATTTTAATTTAAAAACAGTGTCCATTATGTCTTTGGCATAATCATCTCTTTTGGTTTAACATACTCATCAAATTGCTCAGCAGTTAAAAGACCAAGCTTAATCGCTGTTTCTTTTAATGTAGAGTTATTTGCATGTGCCGTTTTAGCTATCTTTGCTGCATTTTCGTATCCTATATAAGGATTTAAGGCAGTAACCAACATAAGTGAATCATACAAATAAGAGAATTATGAGGGTCAGGTGATAGTACTATTACTATCACCTGACCCTCATTTATTGTAAAAGTATCGGTGGAAAAGATGGTGCACTAAGTCCTTTAATAAAACAACTCACCGAAACAGCACTTGCTGCTGAAATAGATTCTCACTTAGCACAAGATCTATTTAAAAATCGTAAAAATGGTT
>JALUBM010000217.1 GCA_027044845.1 Sulfurimonas sp. | reverse complement strand
ATATAATGGTATAGTCATAACACCTACTACTAAAAAAATAACATCTAGTGAAAATAATATTGGTAGGGATAAAAAACTAAAATCAACATTAAGTCTTAATAGCGTGTTATCCAGTAGTGATACTAATAGATCAATATTAAATAAATCGCAAGAAGCTAAATTAGATAAAATGATAAAGAGTAAATTAACGTTATCTAAAAAAAGTCACCCGGGTATAGACATACCTAAATTAACACCAATTATTAAAAATAATGTAATGTCTGATTTAAAAAGTCAAATAGGTAGTACTATTAAAAGTAAATCTAATCTTATGGATTCACTAACTAATTGTTTTCATATGTCAGATTTACAATTAAGTGGGTTATTAAATGGTCTTATAGATATGAATTTACTAAATTGGTTAGATTGTAATAGTGTTGTTGATTTTGCTAAAGGTGTTTTAGATAAAACTGGGATGATGGGTGCTATTAGTGGGTCAGTTAGTAAATTAGGTAGTAATAAAGTATTTGATAAAATTATGCTTAATAAAGCTATAAAAGATTCTATGGGTAGCGGTGTAGAACGTAACACTTCATCTATTGTTACTAAAGGAAATATAGATAATGTATTAACTAATCTATCTGGTAGTAAACACACTAGTAATAGTAGCAATAGCACATATGATAATATAACTAGTGGGTTAGATAGTTATGACGAAAGTTGGAAAAAAGATGATTTAGGTAATGTTAATTATTTTAGAATCAAAAATAATAAGTTCATAGGGTCAGCTGCGCAACAAAAAACTGAAAATAATTTTACTATGCCTACAGTAGCGACTAATACAGTTACTACTAAAACAAGTGATAGTTTGTCAATGAGTATTTTACACCAAATTTAAATATAACACTAGTAGCTAATATGCTACTAGTGTTATATAGTCTTTATATTCATTTTAAGGTACCCAGAAGAGACGATCTATCTTCATGTGATAAAATGTATGCACTAATGATTTGATTGTGTTCCACCAGCTATACTGGAGTAGTTAGCAACACTACCTAATACGCCTCTTAAAGATTCCCCGGCTAATAACCCCCAACTGTTAGGACTGAATGTTTGTTCAATATTCATTATCTTTCTAGAAAGATTTATTTTAGCTTTAGGTACAGCATATTTAGATGTAAGTAAATCTCTACTACATATAACTGAAATATATTTACTAAATGGTGTATCATCTTGTAATTCAGGAGAGAATGTTTGAAATATAGAAGATGGTACAGGTGCTGATAGTATATTACTAAAATCAGTAACAGTAAAACTTACATCTATAGCTAAAGCTTGTTTAAATTTATTAAAAGCTAAATTAGAAGTACCTCTAGTTATAGTTAAACTAGTTATCATTCCTAAATCTATTTTTTGTTTACCTTTATTAAAAAGTTTACATAGGTATGGTGATGTATAACTAGCTCTACCAGTGGCTTGTGGCATAGCACCAGCTAGCAATAAAGCTAAAGGTATATAGATATTCTGTAGTTGACTTATTTGGTTAGCATATGGTGAAACTAATTGCATTCTATAATTAACAGAAGGTGGTGTGTATGAAGAGTCATCCCATTTTTTAGGAATATCTATATAACCACCACCTAATAATGTTTGTACAACATTAGATGCTCCAAAGGTAACACTGTCTAAAGCTCCTGCTACGGTATCTTTAACATAACCAGCTATAGAGGAAACAGTGTCTCCTAAAACATTACCACCTGAAAGATTAAATTTAACATCTCTACTTTTTTTAGCTAGTGATTTCAATGCACCAGAGGTACCAATCTCGCCAACACTATTAGAAAATGATTCACTAACAGAACCACTATAATCTACTTTAAATACCGCATATGCGCCGCCTTCCTTAATACCACTATCTATAGCTTTAGCAAACTTTAATAAATTACTAGTATCTGCATTATTATTATATCTACCATTTTCATCTTTTAAAAATCTAGCATTCTTAATATCATCAGAAGTTATCTTAGTATTAGTGTCTGGTTTAGCAGTATCTGTATTCATATCAACTGAACCATCAACTTCTTTTGCAAATGGTAATGTAGTATCTGTAGTGAATTTCTTAATAAATGTTTCAAATGATATAGCTGAATCAATAGCATTTATAGTTGTAGAACCAGGATCCCCACTACCATCTGAACTAAATTTTCTTTTTAAATACCCAAATATACCATCTACTTGTGGTTGTTTACTTTCGAATAAAGCTCTATCTCTTAACATTTGTTCATTAGCCATGGTTTGTGCTCTAGTAGCTATAGCGAATACATCAATATAATTTTCTTTACTAATAATTCCAGGCATCAAAGCTTTTAGATTATTTATAGCATCTTGATTAAATTTATAATTACTACCAATTTTGTTAGTTTGTGAAGCATCTTTATCTAAAAGTTCAGGTATTAATAATCCTAATTCTGTAGCCATTTGTGTAACTATAGTATTAACACTACCCCAATAAGTATGCATGGTTTCTTCCATATAATAATAGTTAAAACTACCATGACCAGTTAAAAACCCTACAACAGTTTTAGTAAACCATATTGATAAAGTTATCACAGGAAAAGCTACTAACATCGCGATAGCACCACCTAATTGACCAGCTCTATAGCCTATAGGACTTCTACCTGTATTAGCTATGACACTATCTACATAATCAACACTCTTACTAAAAAAATCAAATATTGAATTAAATCTAGGAATACCGAATGATAAATATACTAATTCACTGTTATCATCTATAGCCTCACTATAGTATCTACCCATACCGTTATTACCTGTTCTACCATTAACAGTAACTTCATTACGAGATGCTACTCTACCTGGAGAAGGTATGTCGGCATACGGAGTAAATTGTGGTCTAGAATTAATAGCTATATTACCACCTAATGAAGTATCAGTAAATTTATCATCAGCTGTTGACCAATATCTATATTTGACATCAGTAGCATTATCTAATTCATCATCAGATATCATAAATCTGGTATTAACCCATTTACTATCTATAATAGCTACATCATCTATTTTTTCATTAGTTTGATCATTTTGTTTTTTAAGTATATTTGGTTTAAGTTTAATTGTTTTACTTTTATTAGTATTCATTATGTCCTCCATTAAAGATCATTCAAAAAACCAACATCAGTAGCCATTAAGCTACTGACGTGGTTACCAATCTAATATAATATTTTTATTAGTATCTTTTTCTAAAGTATTGATTAAATCTTTAGTTAATTCTCTTTCATCATTTGATTCCAAAGAACAATTGAGACATATATTTATATCTTCATCATCACCTTTAAGTTCTTCTATACTCATACTAAATTTATCTGCAGATTCGATACCGATAGTTTTCCATTTAGTGGCGTGATTTATACCAGGTTCATTAACCCAATCCCATGTAACAACTTGTCCAATATATTTAACAACTGTTCCACCGATCATTTTATTCTTAGTAAAACTTCTAATAGAAAATGCTACATTAACATCTGGATTTTCTAAATCCTTCTTTAAAGCTTCACCGTGAACACCGCTAGGTGCTACCCAACCACTAACTAACACAACTTTATCACCATTACCATAACCAGAATCTATATCAGTCTCTTCTAACATTATGTCTCTAATATGAGCACAAATATTAGTTTCTTCTATTCTTAAGTTTCTAGCAAAGTAATCATTTCTAGTCATACCAGGAATAAGTTTAGGATGACCTACTTCTGATTTTAGAGATCCACTTTTAATTCTACGTATCAATACTGACGAATCTTCAGTGAATAATTTCTTAACATTATCGTCTAATTTATAATATTCATTAGCTGAATTAAATACATTTAAAGCACCTAAAGTAATCTTATAATAACCTCTACCATCTGTCTCTAATTTTCTATTATCAGTATTAGATTTAATGGTTGTAAAAACAACTTCACTCATATTATTTCCTTATTATTTCTTCTATGTTACTAACTTCTTCACTCTTATCGACTATACTAGTTATAACACCATCTGAAAAGTATGCACCTACAAGTTTAGAAGTAGTGTTATCAAACGCATGAAATTGATTACTTAAACCTTTATAAATAGGATTACTTTTAAAATCACTTAGTCTATATTTCTTATCACTATTTTTAGGATCATAAGCTATAATTGAAGTAATGATATCAGTAGATAAAAAGTTATCGCCAATATGACTACCAGTATATTTATTAGATTCTAATATAAAATCACTAGCATCTTCATAACTTATGTACCACGGTATCTTACC
>JALUBM010000216.1 GCA_027044845.1 Sulfurimonas sp. | reverse complement strand
CGATAGCTAAAATAAGTAGAGTAGTTGAAGCTCCAGTGTGTTTTCGCTTAAGTAGATGTCCAATATGTACAAGTGCATGAATAAATAGCATTGAAATAGACCCAATGGCTGCAATCTCTTGTAAATCAAAAAATAGTATCAGTACAATTAAAAAGATAGTACTAATAATGAGTCCTTCACTTGAATTATAAACATTTTTTTCATACACTTCAGGAAGATCTCCATTTTTTGCCATATCATAGGTTACATTTGTAACAGCATAAAGATTAGCATTAATGGAAGATGAAGTGGAAATAAGTGCAGCAATAGCCATAATAGTAAAGCCAATTTGACCAAATACAGGTTTTGCAGCTTCAGCGAGGGCATAATCTTGTGCTTTAATTATTGCAGGTAAAGTAAGATTCCCAAAAACAGCAAAGGTTACTGCAACATAGAGAACCATAACTAAAAGGATAGCAACTGTCATAGATTTCATCATGATTTTTGAAGGGTTTGGCATATCCTCTGCCGTATTAGTTATAACACGAAAGCCTTCATAAGCGAAAAATGTTAATGCAATAGAAGAAAATACATTTAAAACAGGTGGTGCATCTTGAAGAGATAGATAAGATGGATGGATATAAAATGAGACTACGATGGTAAAGAGTATAATGATAGAGAGTTTTATTATAACAATTGTATTTTCACTTTTTGCAATGAGTGTACTTCCTGCGAGATTTATTGCAACAAAAGTAAGAAGGATCCCTATAGCAAAGATATTTGCATAGTCATGATTGGGAGAAGCCATCATCATAGAAGCATACGTTCCAAAAGTTTTAGCAACCATTGCAATGGCGACTATGGCAGAGAGGTAAAAAAGAACTGCGACAGAACCTGAAAACACTCCTTCTCCGTAACATTGTACAAGATATTCTACAATTCCTCCACGGCTAGGGTATGCTGAAGCAAGTTTTGCTAAAGAGTATCCACTTAGTAGAGCAATAATTCCACCAAGTATAAAAGAAATCCATACAAGATTTCCAGCAATAGCTCCCGCTTCACCAAGTAGTACAAATATACCCGCTCCAACCATGGAACCAATTCCTAAAAAGACGGCACTCCAGAGTCCAAAAGCTTTTTTAGCTTTCATCTATTTTATCATCTTTTTAAAGATGGACCCTGTTATAATAAGTGAAAATCCATCAAAGAAGAGGCTAAACCCAACTAGAAGTCCTATCAAGTAGGTTGATGTAAAGGGCCATCCAATAATAAATAAGATACCGATTAACATTGAGAAAATCGCATTTATTAACCACCATATCCACCCATTTGCAGGACGCATAGAAAGTGCAAGGGAAAAACTTGCAAAAGAGTCAATAAAAAAGTAGATTGCCAATAATAGACCAACGGTACCGACACCTGTCATCGGATAAAATATCATAAGTAAACCGATACTAATAAGGATAAAACTTTTTAACCATCCAAGGGAATCATTTTTGTTACTGAGATATGTAAAATATCCAGCTATAAAACCACCAAATATCATGAGCCATGAAATAAATGTTACAGTTGCCAAGGTCATAAATACAGGGTAAACTATGCCTATTATGCCTAATATAATAAAAATCACACCCGCGATTTTTGAGTATTTACTAAATTTGTCAAATAAATTTTCATCTATAGGATAATTCCACATTCTTTTTCTTCTCCTTAATATATTGATAGACAAATTGTAACATCATTTGTGCAAATGTAATGCTACAAAAGTTCCATTAGTTGATTTTGTCCAATTTCTCCCTTAAATATGTTAAAATAACGCAATTATTATTGAGGATATTATATTGCAGGCAAAAATAGAAATAGTAAAAACACTTCTTGATGCATTGCCATTCATAAGGGAATTTAGAAAAGAGATAGTAGTTATAAAATATGGTGGCTCTGCACAGACCTCTCCACAGCTTAAAGAAAAATTTGCTGAGGATATTTTACTTATGTATCTTGTCGGTATTAAACCCGTGATAATACATGGCGGTGGTAAAAAAATAACCGATATGCTCGATGCACTTAAAATAGAGACACAGTTCATAGATGGACAGAGAATCACAACAAAAGAGACAATGCGTATTGCAGAGATGATACTTAGTGGTGAGATAAACAAAGAAATAGTATCTCTACTTAATTTTTATGATGCAAAAGCAATCGGTATAAGTGGTAAAGATGCTCATTTTATTACGGCTCACGCAAAAGATTTTGCAAAATGGGGGCTTACTGGAAATATAAATAATGTTAAAGCAGATGTTGTTTTAAATCTTGTAAAAGACGGTTTTATTCCCGTTATCGCTCCAATTGCGGCAGGAGAAGAGATGGGACATCCAGGATTTAATATTAATGCAGATTTGTGTGCCTCGTATGTCGCTAAAGCGATAGGTGCAAATAAAATTATCTTTTTAACTGATACAGAAGGTGTGCTAGATAAAGACAAAAATCTTCTTTCTTCTTTAACAAAAGAGGATGTGGAATTTCTTAAAGACGATGGTACGGTTTATGGAGGTATGGTTCCTAAAGTGGATGCTTGTTTAGAAGCTATTGATGGGGGTGTACAAAAAGCACATATTATTGATGGTAGACTCGAACATTCAATGTTACTTGAACTTTTTACATCAGAGGGTGTAGGCACCCAAATAGTTAAGTAAGCTTTGTTATAATCGTACAAATTTTACAAATAAAGGAAAAAACATGAGTTATAGTGCATTGTTTGAAGATGAAGAAGATATTTTTGGAGGATCTCCAAGATCAAAGTTTATGGATGTGGTTTTTAATGCCAACAATGATATTGTAAGACAAGAGTTAGAAATTTTGATAGAAAAAGCTGCTACGATGGAGCTTATGTTAGAAGAACAGTTGGGTACAGAAAATATAGAGTCGGCAATTTTACAATATAAAATGAGTCATCTTGATGAGCTTAATAATACAAAAAAAAGTATTTTTGTAGAAATTATGGGGAGTATTCTCTCACAAAGCGAATAGTTAATGCAGTCTATTTTACAATTTCTTTTGGTGCTATTTCTTTGTAATACTGCTCTTTTTGCAGATGATTTACAATATGTGAAGAAAATTTCACTCAAAAAGGATGAGCAAAAGAAAATTCTTGTAAAATACGACAATAAAACACGACTTTTTAAATTTAGATGGACTTTGTATGTCAATGGGGGACTTATTATTTTGCGTTCGTATGATAAAACGGTAGCACAAAATATCCTTTATCTAAATTATAAAAATCAAAGTTTTCGAGTTGAATTGAAAACTCGTGGCGATGATTTTCATAATGTGCCTTATATACTGATTAAATTTAAAAAGTTTGATTTTAAAAAAGATAGTGCCAAATTTAGTCTTTATCTCTCTGATGATAAAGACCAAATACGATTGAAAATAATAAAAAATAAATAAAAGACGAGATAAATGCAAAGAGTAGAAGCACAAATAAAAAGACTGATTGACGAGTGTGATTATAATGAGGTGACTCGTCTGTTTTCGATGCTACAAGGCGGAAAAAGACTACGGGCAAAACTTGTTCTTAAAATTGCCTCTGAGCAGAAACAAGCACCTCTTTTAGCTGCAATTGTTGAACTTATACATGCAGCTTCACTTTTACATGATGATGTTATAGATGATGCCATGACAAGACGCGGCGAGGCTTCTGTGAATGCAACGGACGGCAGTAAAACTGCGGTTATGCTTGGAGATATTTTATACTCAAAAGCATTCACCGAACTGGTTGCCTTTGATAAAGAAGTAGCACAAACGATTGCATCATCCGTTACTGCACTTTCTAAGGGTGAGATGATGGATGTAAAATTGGCTGAAGCGTTTAACAGTGATGAAAAACGTTATCTTGATATGCTTTACCTCAAAACTGCAACGCTTATAGAAGCTGCTGCAAAAGCAAGTGCTATTTTGGCAGATAAAGATGCAGATAAATATGCACTTTACGGGCGAAATCTTGGACTTTCCTTTCAAATTATTGATGATATTTTAGACATTACGGCAGATGAAGCTACTTTAGGGAAACCTGCGATGAATGATTATGTAGAGGGAAAATGTACGCTACCATATATTTATCTTTATGAAAATCTTAATGATGAAGAGCGACATAAGCTTGTTTCGCTCCATGCCAAAAAACCGACATCTGAAGAAGTTGATTGGATGCGGGAAAAAATGCAAGAACATAAAACGATAGAAAAGTCTTTTATGTTTGCCAAAGAGCTTTCAGATGAAGCCAAAGAAATATTACGTGACGATGAAGATTTAGTCAATATTTTAGAAACTATGATAAA
>JALUBM010000215.1 GCA_027044845.1 Sulfurimonas sp. | reverse complement strand
ATTATGCAGATTTTTAAAGATGCAAAACCAAAAATTCTAGTGATAGGGGATTTAATGATAGACCACTATCTCTGGGGAAGTTGTGAGAGAATATCTCCAGAAGCTCCCGTGCAGGTTGTGGATATTTCTAAAGAGACGACAGTTTTAGGCGGTGCTGGAAATGTTGTCAACAATTTAAAGGCTTTGGGTGCAAATGTAAGTGTTAGTAGTGTTATGGGGGATGATGATAATGGTGAAGAGCTTGTTAAAATGCTCCATGGTATTGATGTCGATACGCAGAACCTAATAATTGAGCCACAAAGAAAAACTTCAAAGAAGAGCCGTGTTATTGCTGTTTCACAGCAGATTTTGCGATATGATAAAGAGAGTAAAAATGATATTTTGCAAAAGAGTACGCAAAAGATTTTAACTTCACTTGAAAAAATAATCGGTAGTTATGATGCTGTGATTTTATCAGATTATGGTAAGGGTGTTTTAACAAAGGAACTCTCTCAGGGCATTATAAAATTAGCGAACAAACATGGTATAAAAGTTTTAGTTGATCCTAAAGGAAAAGACTTTACAAAATACCGTGGTGCTTATTTACTTACGCCGAATAAAAAAGAGGCAATCCTTGCAACAGGGATAGAAATCAAAAATAAGACATCTTTAAAAGAGGCACTTTTGAAGCTAAAAAATGAGTGTGATCTGGATGTCTCTTTGATAACACTCTCAGAAGACGGGATAGCTACATATGAGAAAGAGGTCAAAGTATTTCCAACTGTTGCAAAAGAGGTTTTTGACGTGACGGGGGCAGGTGATACGGTCATCGCTTCGATTGCGTTTGCATTGAGCATCGGCAAAAGTCTTGAAGAGACAGCGGCTTTTGCAAACTTGGCGGCAGGTGTCGTTGTCGGTAAAATCGGTTCGGCAACGGTAACAATTGATGAAATAGAAGATTATGAGGCATCTTTGCATAAAAGTACTTCTGATGCGCATATTAAAAGTTTTGAAGAGATTGATGCAATTGCACAAAGATATAAGCAAAACGGCAAAAAAATAGTCTTTACAAACGGCTGTTTTGACATCTTACATGTAGGGCATGTAAAGTATCTCCAAATTGCAAAAAGTTTTGGGGATGTCTTGATTGTCGGACTTAATTCTGATGAATCGGTCTCTCGCTTAAAAGGTCCCAGTCGTCCTGTAAATCCTGCAGAAGACAGAGCCTATCTATTGGCGGCACTAGAGGCAGTTGATTTTGTGGTACCGTTTGAGGATGATACGCCGTATGAGTTGATTAAAATGATTGCTCCTGATGTCTTAGTAAAAGGTGGAGATTATGAGGGAAAAGAGGTCATCGGTACGGAATTTTCCGGTGAATTAAAACTGGTTGATTTTGTCGATGGCAAAAGTACGACAAAAACCATTCAAAAGATACAAGCAGCTACAAAAGCTTAAACCCAAATTTGGGTTTAATTTCTAAACTTTTTACGGCTTGGATGACTTCATCGGCTGTAATACCTTTCATGCAATCGTGATGTTTTAGAGGACACTCTCTCTTCATACAGGGGCTGCACTCTAATTCATGTCTGACAATGACACTTTTTTTGTTTTTCCATTGTGAAGTCTCTTTATATTTTGTCGGTCCAAATATTGCAACTGTCGGTACATGATATGCTGCTGCAACATGCATGGGTCCGCTGTCATTTGTTATAAAAAGCAAGCACCCTCCGATGTTTGCGCATAACTCTTCTATAGTTGTCTTTCCTGCTAAGTTTGTGAAGTTGCTTACATGTAACGCGGTAAGATTGTCTTCTATCTCTTTTGCCATTGCTACTTCATTGGGACCGCCGAATATTATAATGTCATATTTGTCTTTATAAGCTGCTGCAACCTGTGCAAATTTCTCAGGGTACCACCGTTTTGCACTGCCATAAGTCGCTCCCGCATTGATACCGAGCATAGGTTTTGCAAATTTTTTCGCTTTAATATAAAGTTTAAGAGGAGGTGTCTCTTGAGTGAAATTATCTACATTCACCATAGCTATTTGTTTATATTGCTCTACTAAATGCTGATTTTTTTTTATCTTTGGCGTATGTGAGAGCAGAAGTCTTGAGTGCCATGAAGCTCTTGCATAACAGATGATGGTACCTGTAAAACGTAGTAACAGTGTGGCGTGAATCTGGTCTCTAAAACTTACTGCCATAGCAAATGTGCCTAACTCTTTTGCCAATTTATATGTTGCCACAAGGCGCGAAGATGCTTTTTTTGTCTCATCTATGATAGCACGTTCACACAGAGGATGGTGTTTGAGGGCTTCTATGCTTACATAACTGCCGATAAAGGTAAATTTTGCGTTTGGATAGTTCGCTGCTAAGAGTTCTATTGCGGGAGTTGCCATAACGGCGTCACCGAGCCAGTTTGGAAGAATAATTAAAATTTTCATATTATATCCTCTCACTTGCATTTATATGTTTTGGAACCTCTTTTGTGACAAATATATACACGGGTGAAGAGCCAATATCTAAAACATCTTGCGTTAGTTTTTCCCCTGTTTTAGAGTAAACTTCAAAAAAATCTTCATTATTAAGTGTCGTCTCTTTGAGTGACCAATGAATTTGTAAAAGTTGTTCTTCTATTAAAACTTGAAAAATATAATAACCTCTTTTAATGTCAAGTCGTAAAAACTGTGCGTTTTTGAGTGTTTTAACCATGTATTTGTAGGTATAAAAAGCTTCTCTTTTTTTGATACTTTCTCTGTTGTCGACAAGTCCGTATCCCGGAGCGATAAGCTGGTGCCATGAGATAGAATCAACCTGCTGTGAAGCAAATGCTAAAAGATAGTAACGAAGCATAAAGTCGGCATACAAATCTTCACTGATGCACTCATGTTCGCTTGTGGGTGCATAGGGAGCCGTATTGGAAATAGGCCAGTTGACCTCAGTTACATGTAACTCCTGTTGTGTTTTTGGGCTAAGCCAAACGAGTGTACTCAGCAGTGCTATTTTGTCTGTAAGTGTGAAACCGATCTGTGTATTTTCGGGTGCGCCACGTCTGTCAACATATAAAAGTGCCGCAACTCCGTCATATTTGCATTTGCAAAAATTAAAAAGAGTATGCACGGTAAAATAGAGTTCAAAATCTATTACACCGCTGCCGAGGAGTTTGATGCTTGAAAATTCAGCTATTTTTAAATCATAAGCGACTTTGTAAAAGCGAAGATATTCTCTTGCTGAGAAAAATCCCCATTTTGTGCGGTTGATCGTTGAGCCAATCTCATACATTGTCACTGTGTTGCCAAGATTTGAAAAGATGAGATGTAGATCTTTTTTCAGAAGTACCAAATCTTCTACATGTTCTCTGTCTTGGAGTATTTTAAGTGTTATTTTTTTATCGCTGTTTTGCTCTATGAATGTTTTGAGTGCATCAAGCTTATCCATTTCCCAGAGTTTGAAACGTAGGAGTATGCTTTTTACTTCCAACTCTTGCACCATTTTTTGTGTTGCTTGCGGCTCTTTTTGCCAGTCTATACCTAAAGAAAAAAATTCTGAGGAGTTTATCTCTTTTCGTTTTACAAAAGACATCATTACAATACTCAAAGGAAGGATGATTAAAGCAGAAAATATTGTATAAATCAAAGAATTTTTCTCTTTTTTACGCATTGATTTTTTATATGCTTTGTCTTGCAACAGTGCTGGTTGGTCGGAATAATCATCCCATTTAAAAGGTGGTTTCATAAGTGGGATTATATCCTTTTTTCTATAATAATCATGTTAAACCCAAATTATGTAATAGCAAAAAATTAAGCCAATAAAAAGTAACACCATTTGGAAGGATGAAACTCCTTAAAGATTTTATGGATAGCACAAATGTAATTGAAAATTTAAAAAGTGTATATTTACATTATCAATATATAGATAATAATCCTTATTATTTACTATTTATTATCTTTGTATAACTATAATTTCAACTTCTCAAAAATAGAAGGAGTTGCTTTTGGCATGTGACACTCCAGTTCAAGCAAAAAAAGAAGTTGTTTCAGATAATGAGACCAAAATAACAACTACAAAAAAGGAAAATAAAATGAGTTCAACATTAGTAATGCAAAAAGCACCAGAGTTTTCTATGGAGGCGTACGACGCTAAAAGTGGTCACTACACAACTGTTAGCAGTAGTGATTATGAAGGGAAATGGCATGTTGTCTGTTTCTATCCTGCTGACTTTACTTTTGTATGTCCTACTGAAATTGCAGCAATGAATGCAAAATATGATGAGTTTCAGGCAATGGGTGTTGATATTTTAGCAGTATCAACTGACACTAAATTTTCTCATAAAAGATTTGTAGAGA
>JALUBM010000214.1 GCA_027044845.1 Sulfurimonas sp. | reverse complement strand
CTCTATATCTTTACGATATTACCCAAATGTAAGATAAATAATTAAAAATAATACGATTATTAGCTCTTTATCCTAAATAAATTGTTATGCTTATACCATATAAGAATTTATATTCAAAGGAAAACATATGAAAAATATGATAATTTTTACAATTTTGGCGGCTTTTTTCACACTTAACCTCAGTGCAAAAAATATTGATGCAACACTTCTTGTCAAGAAAGACGGTATTACCTACGAAAAATCACAATTAGAGCCTTTTACGGGGAAAGCTTATTTCTTTTTTAAAAATGGAAAGACAAAAAAAGTTATTCCCTATTATCAAGGTAAAATTGATGGCAGACTTACAGAGTTACGAATAGATGGTAGTCTTAAAACGATTGCTTATTTTCGGAATGGAAAACAAGATGGAGAATACATTGTAAGATACACTAACGGGAAAAAAGCGGTTATCGCTTATTTTAGAGATGGAAAACAAGATGGAGAGGTAACAACATGGTACACTAACGGTCGAAAAAAATCTGATGCTTATTATAAAAATGACATCCAAGACGGTGAAGCAAAAACATGGTATGAGAACGGCAGAAAAAAAACGGTAGGATTCTACAAGAATGGACATAAAGATGGTATATTTAAAATGTGGCATAAAAATGGGAAACTCGCATTTAAAGGACTCTATGCCAATGGCAAGCTCATTGATGCTGCACAGCAATGGAACAACGATGGTACTGAAATTGCTGTTAAGTAATATTACCTCTCTATAATAGGATTTTTATGCACGCTAAATACAACGGTTCTTTTTGTTTTGCAAATTACTTTGTCATCGCCCTAATTCCTATACTCTTTTTTGTTGTGATGGTGCTTGGATACCTCCATCTTATTCCTCTAAACATTCCAATCTATGGATTGGGTGTTATCGCTTTTATCCTTTTTGTATTTTTACTTTTTATTAAGCACAATGCAAACTATTCTATATGTAAAGTCAAAGCTTCTCGTTTAAAAATGCAAAAATATTTAGAAAAAAAACTTGATGAGAATACACTGAGCATCGGAGGAGAGACAAAATCTATTCTTGATATTAAGAATTTTCTCAATACTTACTATGATGATGTAAGAAATAATAATTTTGCAGCAGTTGCATCTTCCATCTTTCCTATGCTTGGGATTTTAGGTACTTTTGTCGCCATTGCTCTCTCTATGCCTGACTTTTCTGTCGAAGACACAACAGCACTTGATAGAGAAATTTCTATGCTCTTAAACGGTGTTGGCTCGGCATTTTTTGCATCTATCTATGGTATTTTACTCTCTTTAATCTGGACATATTTTGAAAAAAGAGGTCTTTCTAAAATAGAACATTATTTCAAAGAGATGCAAAAGAATTATAAAAAATATATCTTCTCAAAAGAAGAACTCTTAATCTATAAATATACGCAGTACGATATTAAAGAAAACCACTTCATATCCGTACTACAAGAGACCTTTAACCTTGACTTCATTAAACAGATGACAGAGTATCAATTCACTTCATACGAAAAAATGACTGTACAAACGACACAAAACTTCAACGAGATGACAACAACACTACAAAATGTCTCGCATACACTTATGCAAACGCTCCAAGAGATGCAAAGAGGTCAAAATGCTTTAGATGCACAAAACCATATAGATAAATCACTTGTTGATTTTATTATCGCTACCCGTAGTTTTGAGAAGACAACAAAAGTTTTCTCTGATCAACTTGAAAATTCACTCGATAGAACTTTTGAAAAAATTGATAGTGAAATAGGTGAAATAGTCATTAAATTGGCAGATTTTGCAACTCATATCAGTATGGAAAGTGCAGAGGTGCAAAACTCTATCACACGGTATCACAAATTCGTAGCAGACCAAGTAAAAGAGAAATAGGCTTATGTTGCTGAAAAAAGACAACAATAGCGAAACAAATTTTTGGCTCTCCTATGCAGACTTAATGGCTGGATTACTTTTTGTCTTTATTTTACTTATTGGTGCTATTATTGTAAAATCAATTGTTCTAAAATCGAGTCTTGCTTCTAAGGAAAATTCTTTAGAGAACTCTTTACAAACACTTTTACTACGAAATGAAGAGGTTCAAAAGCTCAAGAAACTTTTATCTGTTCGCTCTGTAGAACTCAATGCCACAAAGAATGAACTTCATATAAGTAAAAATTCTCTCAAGCTCAAAACAGAGGAAATTATTAATCTCAATAATATTCTACTCTCAAAAAATATGAAAATAGATGATTTTAATAATAAAATCATCATTATGCAAAATCTTCTCAATGAATCCAATGCAACTATAGACCAACAAAATGATAAGCTGCAAAAATATAATAATAAGGTGCTGATACTTTCCAATACTCTAAGCAAAAAAGACCAAATACTACAACTCAAAGATAAAAAACTCCTCAAACTCCTTCACGCTTTAGAAGATAAAGAGACACAGTATGATGTCCTTGTAGAGAAACTCCAAGCAAAAAAAGCAAAAATAAAAAGTCTCACAGGAATTAAAATCAAGGTTATTGCTGAACTCAAGCACACGCTTAAAGGCAAAGTTAGTATTGATCCTAATAGTGGTTCCTTACGACTCTCATCAAATATCCTATTTGACAAAGGAAGTGCCGCACTAAAAAACTCTGCTAAAAAAGAGCTCAAAACACTTTTCATCAACTACGTCGGAGCACTTACTTCAAACAAAAATATAAAGAACCAACTTGATAGAATTATCATTGAGGGGCATACTGACAGTGACGGTTCTTACCTTTATAACCTCAATCTTTCGCAAAAAAGAGCCTATGCCGTAATGAATTATCTTTTAACACTTCAATTTACAAAGAAAAATCATCTCAAAGCACTGTTAGTTGCAAGTGGACGCTCTTATCTTGATCCTATTAAAGACACGAATGGCAAAGAAATCAAGGGTGCCTCGCGTAGAATAGAAATAAAATTTAGACTTAAGAATGATGATGCAATGCAAGAAATCAACAAGATACTTGATTATGAATAATTTTAATGCAAAATTTTTAAAACTCTCTAAGCAATATTTAGATAAAAAACTTCTTCTTGTCAAAGAGATAAAGGCATTGAAAAAGAGAACAAAAAAATGATACTCGATTGAGTACCAATTGTTGAAGTTCCTCTGAGTAAAATCTTAGTTCGTTTTAAAAGTTTCAAGTTGTGAATGAAGGTTATCTGTCATCGAATTAAGATGTTCTGCCGTAGTTACTATTTCTTCTACATTTCTTGCGTTTTGTGAAGAGAGTTCATTTATCTCGCTAATCTGTGTTGCAATTGCTTCAACATCTCTGCCAGAAACTTCAAAACTCTCTACTGTTTTATCAGTGGCATGTACTGCCTTATTCACAAGGGTTACTGTCTCATTTATCTTCTCTTCGACCTCACTAGAAATAGTAACAAGTGCTTGTATTTCTAATGCATTTTCACTCATACTTCCTGATGCATCTGTTACAGATTGTACAATAACATTTATAGTTGCATTTATCTCTACTAAGGATTTCTGTGTACGCTCTGCAAGCTTACGAACTTCATCAGCAACCACCGCAAAGCCACGACCATGCTCACCTGCACGAGCCGCTTCTATGGCAGCATTAAGTGCAAGAAGATTTGTCTGATCGGCGATATCTGAGATAACATTAAGAACCTCTTTTACCTGCGATGCATCTTGGGAGAGTGCTTCCATTTGCCCTGAAAGTTCATTCTCTTTCTCGGCTCTCTCTTGGACATTATGAGTAAGTTTGATGATTTCTTCTTTTGCCTCTTCAAGGTTAAGATTCGCGCTTATAATATCCTCTTTAGAAGTTTGAGCTTCATTAACAGAACTTAGCATATCCATTTTTATATTTGCTGCTTTTTCGTTTGCAGTATTGACTACACTCACGGACTGTTCAACATTTTTGCCTACACCAGTAGCTGTTATTGAAAGCTCATGTGCTATGGAAGCATTTTCATTTGAAGAGCTTTTTGCCTCTACAACAAGTATATGGATAGATTCTATGAGTGTATTAAGCTCTTTTGCAATTTGACCTAACTCGTCTTTTGACTCCAATTTGCAAACAAGTGTTAAATCCTTTGTTTGTGCTATGGTTTGCATATGATTTTGCAACATTGAAACTGCTTTAGTAATACTTGTAATAGTAAAAAAGCCCATTAACGAAAGTACAAAAATAAAAAATATATTCAATATTAACAACGCAAAAAGTTCTGTTTTATTTTGATTCATATCTGCAATAAGATTCTTTCTTGTCTCTGCTGCAATTTTATTTGAAATGGACTTCATAAGATTTATTTTATGTGTAAT
>JALUBM010000213.1 GCA_027044845.1 Sulfurimonas sp. | reverse complement strand
GCTATTCTAGAAAAATGCTATAATTTCAAAAATAATTGTAAGAAGGAAATTTTTTATGGGTAGAGCGTTTGAATATAGAAAAGCATCAAAATTAAAAAGATGGGGGGCAATGTCTAAATTGTTCCCTAAACTTGGAAAAGTTATTACTATGGCGGCAAAGGAGGGTGGCGGTGATCCTGATATGAATGCCAAGCTTAGAACTGCGATTTTAAATGCAAAAGCTGAAAATATGCCAAAAGACAATATAGATGCGGCTATAAAAAGAGCAACTGCCAAAGATAGTTCAGATATGAAAGAGGTAAATTTTGAGGGAAAAGCACCACATGGCGTATTACTTTTTATAGAATGTGCAACAGATAACAACACAAGAACAGTTGCAAATGTAAAAAGCACTTTAAATAAAAATGGTGGAGAGATGCTTACAAATGGTTCTTTAGAATTTATGTTTTCTCGCAAGGCAATTTTTGAATTTCCTCTTTCGGATGATATGGATGTTGAAGAGTTGGAATTAGAACTTATTGATGCTGGACTTGAAGAGATAGAAGCAGAAGAGGGAGTTGTCTTAGTTACAGCTGATTATACAAGTTTTGGTACAATGCATGAAGCATTAGAAAAAATGGGTGTAGAGATCACAAAAGCTACTTTAGAAAGAATTGCGAATACTCCGATTGAAATTAGTGAGGAAGAGCATGCTGATGTTGATAAAATTTTAGAAAGACTTGAAGATGATGAAGATGTTCAAAAAGTTTATACAAATTTAGCATAATAGGTGGTATAGGAAAATAAATAAATTATCCTCTACCTTGAACAGCATTTCCAAGATTCCACATAGGTAAAAAGATACCAAGAGCCAGCAATAAAACCATAGATGCAATAACAAGAAGCAAGATAGGCTCAATTGCTTCATTTAATCCGTCGATAATTGCATCGAATCGCATTTTATAGTACTCGGCAACTTTTTTAATCATTGTATCAAGTGTCCCACTATCTTCACCAGCACGAATCATTTGAATAATCATATTTTCAAAAAGAGCTGTTTCTTCAAGACCTTTGTTAAGGGTACCACCTTTTTTTACGGTGCTTATTACTGATTGAAGTTTTTTTTTAAGTGGGAGATTTTCAATCATTGAAGTTGCTGTATCTAATGCTTCAGTTATTGGAATACCAGCACGGATAAGTTCAGAAAAAACAAGTGTGAATCTGCTTAAAGTTGCAAATTTAATGATATTTTTTATGAGATAGACTTTGAGTAAAAATTTATGCCAGATATATTTTATATTTTCATGGTTATTGATTAGATATTTAAATATGATAAATGCGATAATAAGACCAGCTAAAACATAAGGACCGAAATTGTTAAAAATGTATTCAAGTTTAAGTAGTATCAATGTCGGTAGAGGTAGTTGAGCATGAAGCTGTTCAAAAATAGTTTTAAATTTGGGAACAACATAAGATATTAAAATTGTAAAAGCGACTGCCATCGCAATCATAACATTCTTAGGGTATGCCATTGCTTTTTTAAATTTTACAATGTTGGCTCGAATTTCTTCAAGCATATTTGCAAGAGAATAGAGTGCTTCATCTAAATTACCAGTTTTTTCCCCCAATTCAACCATAGCGATAGTAAGATTACCCAGTTCATAGTGAAAGTTTTGCATAGCCGATGAAATAGAATGTCCAGCATTGATATCTTCTGCAATCTTTGAAAAAACGATTTTAAGTGTTTCATCTGTTGTTGCATTGGCAATTTCACGGAGTGAATCATATATGGGAATACCTGCATTTGTCATAACAGCGAGTTGACGAATTGCTGTAATAAGTGCATTAGGCTTGATTTTTCTTTTTTTTATATTTGATAAAAAAGTTGTTTTAAATTTTTTAAATTGTACTTCAAATGGTTCTTGGGATTCGGTAACTTTAATAATAATACCAGAAAATTTTAACTTGGCATAATTATTTGCCTCCCTTTTATTTTCAGCATAGAGACCTATTTCTTCTTTTTTTCCTTTTCTTAAAACAGTTGCTATAAAGTATTTCATCCTTTTGCTACCTTTAATATCTCTTGGATACTGGTTATACCATCAATTGCTTTTTGGAGACCATTTTGAAAAAGTCCTATAAATCCTTCTTCTTTTGCCTGTTCAAGCATCTGCTCTTTTGAAGCACCTTTTGCGATTAAAGAAGAGAATTCTTCTGAAATATTGAGTACTTCACATATCATTTCTCTTCCCATATAGCCTGTATCTGCACACTCTTTACAGCCTTTTCCTTTGTAAAAAATTGTACCTTTTGGTACAATACCGTCCATCTCTTCTAAAACAGAGGCAGAAAGTGTATCTTCTACCTTGCAGTGTGTACATATTTTTCGTACGAGTCGTTGTGCTTGAATAGCTACAAGTGCACCGCTGATAAGATAATGTTCTATTCCCATATCTACCATACGATGTATGGCACTTATGGCATCGTTTGTGTGGAGTGTGGAAATAACCAGATGCCCTGTAAGTGCTGCTTTAATAGCTATTTCAAGAGTTTCTTGATCTCGAATTTCACCAATCATAATTTTATCGGGATCTTGTCTTAAAATTGAGCGTAGTGCATCAGAAAAACTTAAACCAATTTTTGCATTGACTTGAACTTGTTGAATAAGATTCATTCTATATTCTACAGGATCCTCAACGGTAATAATTTTATCTTCAACATTTCTAAGTTCATTTAAAGCACCATATAAAGTGGTAGTCTTACCACTTCCTGTGGGTCCGGTAACTAAAATAATTCCATAGGGTGTTTTTAGACCTTTGAGTAGTTTTTGGTAACTTATGGAGTCCATTCCTGCGTCTTCTAGTCTTACAAGTGCTTTTTGTCTATCTAAAATACGCATAACAATTGATTCACCATAGAGTATTGGCAGTGTTGATATACGAAAATCATATTCTCTGTCTCCAACCATGGTAGAAAATCGACCGTCTTGTGGTTTTCTTTTTTCAGCAATATCTAAATTTGCAAGAAGTTTTAGCCTTGAGGCAAGAGGTGGATAAATATCCTTTTCAAAAATAAACATTTCTGTAAGTTTTCCATCCACTCGTCCTCGAACGACACAGTTTTTTTCAGTAGGTTCGATATGAATATCACTTGATCTCGAATGGATACATGTCTTTAAAACAACGTCTATAAGTTGCAAAATTGAAGATGCTTCTTGCTGTTCTTCTATGGAACTGATGGAATTGAGTTCATCGCGTATTTTTTTGACCAAATCTTTAATGCTGTCTTTGAGGCTAATTTTATACAAATAAGATAAGATCTGTTTTTTTGTTGCCAAAGCAATTTTAAGTATTTTTCTTGAAAAAAGCCTTTGTATGGCTTCTTGTGCTTCCATGTCTAAGGGATCACTAAAGGCAACTGTTACGCTCATATCATCTTGAAATATCGGAATTGCATTGTGTTTTTGAAGTTGATTGAGTGGAATTTTTTCTATGAAGTTATAATCCATATCAATGGAATCAAGATCTAAAAAGAGCAAATCAAGTTTTTGTGCTAGTTCTTCAAGGAGTAATTTTTCTTGTATATAATCATAATCATCAATAATAGAAAGGTCATATACACCTTCTCTTATTTGATGAACAATGAACCTGATAAGGCGTTCCATCGTCATAAAACCAGAAAGAGTAATATTTCTAAGTATTAGATTCTCACTAATGCCTTTTGACAAAAGCCTATCTACTTGACTTTTCATAATAGAACCATTAGCGAGTAAGTCAGTTGTTATTCTATCCACAAGGACTCCTACCAGTATATATGACGTTTTAAAATTATTGTATTGTAATATTCTTCAATAATCATTTTGCTGACTCTGTCACCTTTTGAAATATAGAGCTTGTAGCTGAGTTTTGGATTGCTTGGGTCTTTAAACAGGTAAAAGGCTCTTGGAATATGATTTCCAAGCTTTGTATATAAATCAAAAACCTTTGATAAAACATAGTCTGTAGAAGGAAAAATAAATTTTGATAAATTATAATTGTCAATCAGAGCATGATATAAAAGTTTTTTCTGCATTAAAATTAGTGCGAAATAAGCGGAATTCGCACGTGCCTCTTTTGAAAACTTTAGTGTAGCTATGGGAATTGCTAATCTGTCGATATAGTCTGCATGTAAACAACCAAATGCATATAAACTGACAAATGCTTCATCTTGCTTATATTTGTAGAAATTATTAAAACCTATATTGCAAACTTCATTAAAAGTTGAAAAATTTTATAAATTTGTTCAAAAAGAACTAAGAGAAAAATTCAATAAAAATTATTTGGAAATCAGTTATTTTAAAGGCAGTATAATAGTTA
>JALUBM010000212.1 GCA_027044845.1 Sulfurimonas sp. | reverse complement strand
AACTAATATCACTAACAATATTGCAGATCTTATTAATCAATCGACTGGAGAGGATTTTTTACTTTCACTAGAAAAGAGTAAACGTTTGAGATATAACTTACAAAGTCATTTGGAACTTTTTGTGACAAAAAGATATAGATATATTTATGTAGTTAAAAAGTTGCCAAAGAGTAATAAATTTCGATTTTTACTTGATGGAGCAAAAAAAGACAAAAGTAAATTTGAAGAGAGTTTTCAACCTCTAAATCTTAAAAAATGGCTAGAGGTTTATAAAACAAAAAAACCGCTTTATTTTAAACATAAAAATATTAAGGATTTATGGCTTACTTACTTAAAACCTGTTATAAAACATAATAAAGTTATAGCAGTTATAGCCATTGATTTTTCTTTAGAAGAGTATAAATATCTACAACGTTCCTTGTTTGATCTTTCAAAAACGGTGAAAATATTTACAGGTTTGTTGTTATTCCTTTTTTTAATTATTTCTATTTTTGCAATTATAGATAAAAAAAGAGTCTATATACTCAAAAAACAAGCCAAAGAAATTCAAAACTTTAATGCTACTTTACAACAAAAGATAGATGAAGAGGTGAAAAAGAACAGTGAAAAAGACAAACAAATTATGGAACAGTCTCGTCTTGCACAAATGGGTGAGATGATAGGTATGATAGCACATCAGTGGAGACAGCCTATCAATGCTATTAGTGCTACAAGTATAGTCATAGATATGAAAGCACAAATGGATACATTAGATAAAAAAACAGCTATTGAACTTGCACATAAAATTGCTGAATTGACGCAACATTTAAGTAAAACTATTGATGATTTTAGGAATTTTTTTAAACCGACAAAAGAAAAAAATGATATAACTTATGCACGATTAGTGGCATCTACATTAGATATTGTTCGTTTATCAATTGAAAATAAAAATATAAAGATTATGACTGATATACAAAGTAAAAAAGTCTTTCATACCTATGCAAATGAGTTAAAGCAGGTATTGTTAAATCTTATCAAAAATGCAGAAGATGTTTTAATAGAGAAAAAAGTACAAGACCCATATATTAAGATAGAAGCACAAGGCAATATATTACATGTCAGTGACAATGGAGGTGGCATTTCAAAGGATATTATTGATAAGATATTTGACCCATATTTCTCAACAAAAGCATTGAATGGAACAGGTTTAGGGCTTTATATGAGTAAAATAATTATAGAAAAACATTGTGCAGGTAAATTATATGCACAAAATGATGAATATGGTGTTGTTTTTACTATTGAACTTGCAAAAGACAAAGAAACAAAAGATATAAAAGGGGAACTACTTTGAGCAAACAACCATCTTTTACACATTTACATTTACATACGGAATATTCACTGCTTGATGGTGCAAATAAACTTTCAAATTTAGTTTCACGGGTGAAAGAACTTGGTATGACTTCTGTCGCTATGACAGACCATGGCAATATGTTTGGTGCTATTGATTTTTACAAACAAATGAAAAGTGCGGGACTCAAACCGATAATAGGAATGGAAGGCTACATACATAACGGCGAAACTTTGGGTGATAAAAGTACAAAACAGCGTTTTCATATCTGTTTGTATGCGAAAAACAGAAAAGGGTATGAAAACCTTATGTACCTCTCATCAAAAGCTTTTATAGAAGGCTTTTACTATTTTCCGCGTATTAATAAAAAAGAGCTTAAAGAACACAGTGAAGGGCTGATTTGCAGTTCTGCATGTTTGCAAGGTGAGGTAAACTGGCATCTGAATCTTCAAAACGAGAGAAATGTTAAAAATGGTGCATTAGGTTATGATGGGGCTTTGGCTGTTGCACGTGAATACCAAGATATTTTTGGAGATGATTTTTATCTTGAATTGATGCGTCACGGGATTGGTGACCAGCTCTATATAGACGAACAAATTTTAAAGATTTCACAAGAGACTGGTATAAAAATTGTCGCTACAAATGATACGCACTACACATACCCTGATGATGCCCAGTATCATGAGGCTTTTATGTGTATTGGGATGAATAAACTCTATGATGACCCGAAGCGAATGCGTCACTCTGTGCATGAATTTTATATTAAATCACCTGATGAAATGGCACGACTCTTTGCCGATATACCTGAAGCATTGGAACATACGCAAGAGATAGTGCAAAAGATAGAAGATTTTGTGCCTATCGTAAAAACACCGACACCGCCAAACTTTAAATTTACACAAGAGTATGCAAAAGAAGAGGGATTAGATATTGATTTTGAAGATGATTTACCTTTGCCCCAAAATGCAGATGAAAAAGAGAAAAAAAAATGGATGAGTGCAGCTGATAAAAATGATGCCGAATATTTTATTATAAAATGTCGTGAAGGACTTGAAAAACGCTTGCAAATCGTTCCAAAAGAACGACATCAGGAGTATCGTGACAGGTTAGAGTTTGAAATGAACATCATTAACTCTATGAAATTTCCTGGATATATGATGATCGTTTGGGATTTTGTTATTGAAGCAAAACGCATAGGGGTTGCAGTGGGTCCAGGACGGGGTTCAGCTGCTGGTAGTTTAGTCGCTTACTCTTTAGAAATTACAGATATTGACCCGATGAAATATGATTTGCTTTTTGAGCGTTTTTTAAATCCTGAACGGGTAAGTATGCCTGATATCGATATGGACTTTATGCAAGCACGCCGTGGTGAAGTGATAGACTATGTTACAAGAAAATATGGAAGAAATCAGGTTGCACAAATTATTACTTTCGGTTCACTGCTTGCAAAAGGGGTAATTCGTGATGTGGCACGTGTACTTGATATGCCACTTTCTAAAGCTGACAAGATGGCAAAACTTGTACCTGATGAATTAGGTATTACATTAAACGGAAAAACAAAAAATGGCGAATTTAAAGATGGTGCTTTTCAAAAAGAGCCAAAGCTCCGTGAACTTGTAGAGAGTGACCCACAAGTTGAACGTGTTTGGGAATTTGCTAAAAAGCTCGAAGGACTCAAACGAAATGCAGGAATGCATGCTGCAGGTGTCGTTATTTCCAATGAAGAACTTTGGAAAAAGACACCTATTTATAAGCCTTCGGGTGAGGATACTTTTATAACACAGTATTCGCTTAATTACATGGAAGATGTAGATTTAATCAAATTTGACTTCTTGGGGTTGAAAACACTTGATGTTATTGATAATGCGATTAAGCTGATTAAGCGAAGATATAACAAAGAAATTAACTGGCATAAAATAGATGAAAATGACTCAAAAGTCTATGATGTGATTCAAACAGGTGAAACAGTCGGTATGTTTCAGATAGAATCTTCAGGTATGCAGGATTTGAACAAACGTTTAAAGCCGTCAAACTTTGAAGATTTAATTGCGGTTTTGGCTCTGTATCGTCCTGGTCCTATGGAATCGGGTATGCTTGATGACTTTATTGAACGTAAGCACGGTCGTCAGGAAATTACCTATGTTTTTGAAGCACTTGAAGAAATTTTAAAACCTACCTATGGGGTTATTGTTTATCAAGAGCAGGTTATGCAAATCGTGCAGACTATCGGTGGTTTTTCGCTTGGGGGTGCAGATATTGTCCGTCGTGCCATGGGAAAGAAAAAAGTTGATGAGATGCTTAAATACAACAAAGAGTTCTCAGAAGGTGCTGCAAAACAGGGGCTTGATTATAAAACGGCTTCAGAACTTTTTGACTTGATTGAAAAATTTGCTGGATATGGTTTTAACAAATCGCATTCGGCAGCCTATGCCATGGTTACCTTTCAAACTGCATGGCTAAAAACCTACTATCCAAATGAATTTATGGCAGCACTTTTGACATCTGATAAAGACAATACAGAAAAAGTTGTTCGCTACATAGATGAGGTTAAACGTATGGGTATCGAACTTTCTCCGCCTGATATTTGTGATTCATATTTGGAATTTTCAGCTATTACAAAAGATAATCAAGAAATTATCCTTTTTGGTTTGGGCGGTATAAAAGGTGTTGGAGAAGCTGCCATACATGCTATGATTGAAGAACGTGAAGAAAATGGTGATTATGCTTCTTTACAAGATTTTGTTAATAGAATTGAACCTTCAAAGGTAAATAAACGTGTTATTGAAGCTATTATAAAATCAGGAGGATTTGATAGATATGGTTACTCGCGTAAAGCATTATTAAATCAAATAGAACTGATAGTTGATACCGCAAAAAAAGCAAGTGAAGCAAAGAAAAATGTAGTTGGTAGTCTTTTTGGTGATGATAAAGAAATTACAATAGTGAAGTTAGAACTGAAAAATTCGGATGAATATGAACTGAAAGAAATCTTAGAGTTTGAAAAAGATACTTTAGGCTTTTATGTATCGG
>JALUBM010000211.1 GCA_027044845.1 Sulfurimonas sp. | reverse complement strand
AAAAAGTGCAGCGAAAAAATTGAACAAAAGTATAAAGACAAATGTGCTTCTAAATAATGTTGACAGCAGATCTAAATCGAAAATCAAATCATTAAAAGAGTATATAAAAAAAAATAGTGAATATTTAAATTTACTTGACACCGTAATCTACTCCAGGGCTGATTTTAAAAATAGCTATGGCGATGCTTTAACAGTTAGCGAATATTCAAAAAATTCAACAGCACATAAAGAAATCAAAGAATTTACTAAAGAAGTAAAAAAACTGATAAATAATATTTGATTTATATTAATTTAATAGTATAATAATATTAATAAAAGAGGTAAAATGAAAACAATAAAAGATATAGATGAAATAGAAAAAGATTTCATAGGCGAAGCTGATTTGCAAAAAGAAGCAAAAAAAGAAAAACCTAAAGGTGCAGTTGGTCGAGGTCGCCCACGCAAAGAGGATAAAAATAAGGCAAACTTTCAAGTATATGTAAATTTAACTGAAGATGAGAAGAAAGCTGCGGAAGCAAAAAGTGAAGAGTTAGGAATAAGTTTGTCAGCTCTATTTAAAATTGGACTAAGAAAAGTTTTAACTTTATAAAGAAAACAGTTAGCTAAAAAGGAATTTTCATGTGGATTATTTATACTATTATTGGCGGATTGTTGGCTTTTGGTCTCATTATGGGGGTTGCTGCCCTTATTGGTATCATACAAGGATTGTACATCCGTTTTACAAGAAAAATTAATAAATAATCATCTCTCATACTCATATTCTTCTTCTTTAACTTTTATTGGCTCTTCATCTAACTCTAAGCTAACCTCTTCTTCTTTTTCAACACTTTTTTCAATTTCCGGCACAATTTCTTCAAGCTTTTCTTCTGCAATTTCTGCGAATTTATCTTCAAAATTTTGTAATTCTTCTTCACTTAAAAAATCTTTGTTTTTTTCAATTGCTTCGGCAAGCCTAAAAGTATCATCATCTTTAACAAACTCGTCAAGTTCTTTGATAGCTTCTTTATGTTCTATATTTTGTACTAAATTTTTTTCGTAGCTTGATGTAAATTCTGCTATTTTTTCGCTTTTTTCTTCAAGTTCTTTGTACTCTTCTTTTGTTGTATTTTCATCTGTTTTATCAAAAAGTGCCATTTGATACTTTTCTTGCACCAGGGCTGCGGTTGCTAAATTTTTTTCGTCTTTATAATCGATGCCATTTTCTTTAAGAAATTTTGAGAGTTCTAAAGGTTTATCATAGCCAAACATCTTAATATCTTCGGGGCGCGCATCTGCAAAAAACTTTTCGTGAATTTTTGCTAATACATCTTCACTTTTGATGTCAAGAGACTTAGCGTATAGTTCTATCTTAATTTGCTTCTCTTCAAAATATTCAATAGGTAAAATACTTTCATATTTTTTATTTAGTTTGTCGAGCTTGTCTGTATCTTTTTGATATGCTGATATAACTTGTGCTTTAAAAAGGTCTGACATATATTGCTCTTTGTTTTGTGGATTAAGTTTATCGGCATCTACTTTTAGCAGAAAATCACTTTTATCTTCAATTGCTTCTTTAAATGTAGCCGCATTTTTAGATATAAAAGATTTTGTGTCTTTTACATTCGCTTTATCTGCGTTAAATTCTTGATATGTAGTTTTTGCTATGTTATTTGCGAACTTAATTTGCTTATCGCTTGGGGGTTGGTTCTCTATTGCTTTTTGATAAATTTCAAGATTATCTTTGATGAAAGTATCTGTTTTAGCCCTGGTGTCAAGTTCTATTTTATCAGCCTCTAAATTCAATTCTTTTGCTATGCTGTGAGCGAATTTTAACTGTTTGGCACTTACCGGAGCATTGTTAAATGCTTCTTGTCGTGCTTCTTTTCTCTGCTCGTGTTTTAGCAGCATTTGTTCTTTTTCAAGCGCTTCTTTTTTTTCAAGTCTATCATTTAAAGAGAGTGCATTGTCTTTGATTTGTTCATTGTGTATTGTTGATTTAAGGTCTTCTTTTGAGTCTGTATATATCTTTAAGTTGTCTTCTGCGCGTGTTACTGTCACATAAAAACTGTTGAAGTTTTGACTTTTTCCTGGCATATATGCGATTACATTCTTAGCTGTCTGTCCCTGGGCTTTGTAACTTGTAACCGCGTATCCGTGGTTAAAATAATTATAGTCTTGAGAGTTAAAAGAAATTGTTTTATTATCATCAGTTTTGATAATCATATTACCTTTTTCATCAACATTTTTTATCTCTCCGGTGGTTCCATTTGACACGCCGAGCTTTTTATCGTTCTTTTCAAAAACAATTTTCTCACCATTTGAAAAGTCTTTATTTTTTTCTGTGTATGGTTGGATTGAGCGTGAATGTTTTTTGAGGTTAATGCTGTGATTATTGCCCTGGTTGTCTTGCACTACTAATTTATTGTTTTTAGTTTCGCGATCAATTATCTTATATTCACTTCCTTTTTTTAACTGCCCGATATTTTCTTGTATAAAAATATTTGTAGCATCTTTGTAGTTATCGGCGAAATATTTTTGAGACGGCGTAAGTCTTGAACTTTCGCGAATAGTGAGATTTACTTCATCTTTTGAGATTAACTCTCTTGCTTTCATCTCTTCTCTTATCGAATGATTAAGAGCGTCTTTTGTTTCATTAGTTTGTGTAAGTACAATATTATTTTTAAGAGTATCTTTTACGCTAGCCACGGCAAGCGTATCTTTTGCTTTACCTACTTTAAAATAATCATCTTTTATCCTATCAATTATACTTTCATCGCCTTTTAATTCTTCTATCATCCCCCTTTTATCGAGGGTATCAAAGGCTTTTTCAGAATTATAGTTGTTAAGCTCTGCTACTGCTTTAATGAGTGTTTTGTCTTTTTGTCTTAACACTTCGCTCATATTCGCCGTTTTTATGCCATTGTCCTGGAGTAGTTGAAAAGGATCTCCTGCATTTATCGCTTTGAATTGTTTTACATCGCCCATTAATATGATTTGTGCATTTGCTTTGTCTACTACTTCAAGTAGTTCTTTGGCATCCTTGATGCCTAACATTGAGGCTTCATCAACGATTATCTTAGCACCTCTAATTTCGTTTTTATCAAAATCTTTGCTTTTGACTTTATTCAAAAAACTTGCAAGAGTAGAAGACTTAATCCCTCCAGCTTGAAAAGTTGCTTGCGATGATTTTTCTTTTTGCTTCTCTGCTGTAGCCTTTTCAATTTCGGCGGCTGCTTTACCGGTGTATGATAAGCCTATAAGTTTTGCATTGCCTTTAAGCTCATTGACTGCTTTAAGCATCGTCGTTTTACCGGTTCCAGCGTCTCCCTGGATGCCGATTACTAAATCTTTTGAGCTTAATATTAATTGTGCGGCTTCTTTTTGCCCTTTTGTCAATTCATAGCCTGTCTTTTCTTTTGCTTTTTCTGAATAAGCTTTTAAAGCCTCTTTTGAGTCCTTTTGATTATATATATTATTTACTCTGTTTTTACTCTCTTTTGTTACATCTAAAATCGCTTTTTCTGATTTGAGTATGCCTCTTGTTGTGTATGTATCATTGTTTACTTTTAAGAGTCTATCATCACTCTTTGCTTTCATCTGCTTATTAAATGCTTGTTGCACCTGCTCAGGTGCTATTGCTTTTGATAGTAGAAATTTTTGAGCTTGCTGTAAAATATCTTCGTTTTTAAACACTGATTTTTCATCAGTTATTGATGCGATTGAGGACCTTATAGCCTCTTTAGCTTCTGATAATTCTTTATTTTTTTCTGCTTGAATTTCAAAATCTGTTTTTTTGAGATTGTCTTCTGTTTTTTCATTTATTTTACTTTCAATAGAGTTTATTTTTTCAGCATCAAGTCCATATTCTGCGGCTCTGCTAAAGTTATCGCTTCGCACCTGGTCACGATTGATTTCTCCTTTCCATTCCCGGGTTTTGTGAGCTGCCATCTGCTTTAATTCGGTTTCACTTTTGCCGGGGTATTTCTCCCTTAAATCACTCATAGCGTTTTCAATTTGTTCACTTCTTATTGAAAATTCTTTAAGCAATAATTCGTCTTTTTCAGAATTGCCGGTTAATGATATTTCATAAAAGCCTTTGTTCACATCCGTAACATTGATTTCAAACCCTGCCTTTTTAAATTCACTAGCCATTTCAGCCCTGTAAGACATTCCAGCGCTCATATAGTTTTCAAATATTTTTTTGCTCTCTATAGCCTTAAATTCGCCGTCTTTCGACTTTGTGATATTTATTATTACAGCGTGAGTATGCAAAGATGGATCTACATTCACTTTACCCGTTGCATCAGTTGTTGGGCGCGCTATATCGTGTTGAAATTTAGCAATAGCAAGATTACTCGTGTTAATGTGTTCTGTGATGCCGT
>JALUBM010000210.1 GCA_027044845.1 Sulfurimonas sp. | reverse complement strand
AAATAAACCTTAAACTGGTTATAAATAAAATTTTAGAAGATTAAAGGAATCCAACGTGGCTACAGAAAAAGCATATAAATTATTGGCACAGCAAGAGGGAATCTCTAACTCAAAGGCAAAGTCTATGATAGACAGAGGTCTTGTTTATGTAGGCAACAAAAAAGTGATGATAGCAAGAGGCGAGATAGATGAAAGAACTGTTTTTCGTGTTCAAAAAATAGAGCATGTAAAACCTATCTTTGAAAATGATGATATTATCGTTGTGGATAAACCCGCACATGTAAACTCTGATGAGATTGAACGTCAGTTTAAATCGGCAGTTTTGCTGCATAGACTCGACCGTGAAACAAGTGGTGTTTTGATGCTTGTTAAAAATGAAGATTTTCGTCAGCGTGCCATTAAAGAGTTTCGTGATGATAAAGTTTATAAAGAATATATCGCATGGGTTGAAGGCATAATGACCGAACCTATTGAAGTAGATAAGCCGATTACGACACAGAAAAAAAACAATAAGGCATACTCAAATGTTTCACCAAAAGGCAAATCTGCGAGAACTGAATTTTTCCCTGATATTGTCAGTGCAAAAAAGACAAAAGTGAAGTGTATCATTCATAATGGGCGTACCCATCAGATACGAGTACATGCACGCTACATTGACCATCCGATAGTTGGTGATGAGCAGTATGGTGGACGTCGTGCAAAACGGGTGATGTTACATGCACACAAGGTACGATTGTTGGGTATGGAGTTTGTAGCTAAAGAGCCTAAAAGTTTTGCTACATTTGAATAATTAAGAAAAACTTAGTTACAATTTCAAAAAAATTTATATATATAATAGAAGAGGTGTTCTCATGTTTGGTACTTTAACAGATTCGTTTACAAATGCAATAAAAAAGATTCGTTTTCACGATGATGACAAAGCACTTTCAAAAGCACTTACTGAGCTAAAAAAGAACCTTTTAAAAGCAGATGTTAATCATAAAGTTGTCAAAGAACTGGTTCAAAAAGTTGAAATTGAGACAAAGAAAAATGGCATAGGAAAAGATCAGTTTTTAGAGGCACTTCGTGAAACTCTTACAGAGCTTCTTGAAGTGGGAGGTAACAAAGGTTTTGTATTTGCACCAAATCCTCCAACAGTGATTTTAATGACAGGTTTGCAGGGTTCTGGTAAAACAACTACTACTGGAAAACTTGCAACTTATTTGAAAAATAAGGGTAAAAAAGTTTTGATTGTAGCAGCCGATTTGCAGCGTCTTGCGGCAGTTGAACAACTACGTCAAATTACTACTGCAATTGAAGTTGAATTGTATGAAAATGAAGCAACGAAAAATCCTGTAGAAGTTGTAAAATTAGCACTCAAATACGCAGATTCTAAAATATTTGATGTTGTACTCATAGATACGGCAGGTCGTTTAGCAATTGATGATGAACTGATGGATGAACTAAAAACTGTTAAAGATGCAGCTAAACCTGATGAAATATTTTATGTGGCGGATTCTTTAACGGGTCAGGATGCAGTAAGAACGGCAACGACTTTTAAAGAAAAAATTGGTATTGATGGGGTGATACTTTCTAAATATGATGGTGATGCAAAAGGTGGTGTTGCATTAGGTCTCTCTTCACAAGTGCAAGTACCACTTCGATTTATCGGTATGGGTGAAAAGATGGAAGATTTGGAAGTCTTTTTACCTGAACGTATCGTAAACCGTCTGATGGGATTTGGAGATATTGAAGGGCTTGCCGAAAAGACTGCCAATGTTATAGATGAGAAGCAAGCAAAAAAACTCACGAAAAAGATTCAAAAAGGAAAGTTTAATTTCAATGACTTTTTAGAACAGATGGAATCTATGAAAAAGATGGGTTCAATGAGTTCTATTATGGGAATGATTCCAGGAATGGGAAATATGTCAAAAGCAATTAAAGATTTTGACTTTGAAAATTCTGGTGAACTTAAAAAAATCAAAGCGATGGTTTCGTCTATGACAGCTAAAGAGAGAGAAAATCCTGATTTACTCAATAATTTAAGAAAGCAAAGAATTGCAAAAGGGTGTGGGCTTGATACTGTAGAAATTAATAGAATGATAAAGCAGTTTAAAAATGCTGGAAAAATGGCAAAGAAATTTTCTGGTAAAAATGGTATGAAACAATTACAGTCTATGATGGGTCAAGCTGGTGGTTTAGGCGGATTACCAAGATAATACAAATTTAAGAAATAAGTGGGTATAATTTTATTTCAGTAAAATCTTTTTAAATAATACCTCTGTGATAAAAAGATTTGTAGCCTAATTACTGGTTACATGTGTACATCCAACTATAGAGATGGTAAGAGGGAAGCAAATTTTTTAGAGTCTTTTTTTGTCTCTATTACCATTTATAAACTTCCCAAATAACTTACACTTTTATAGAAATTCTGCATACATGTAACCAGTAATAGGTAAATTAAAAAAATAGGAAACATAATGACAGTAATTAGACTTACTCGTATGGGAAGAAAGAAAAGACCATTTTATCGTATCGCGGTAACAGATAGCCGTAAACGTAGAGATGGTGGTTGGATTGAGCTTATTGGTTATTACAACCCAATGACAAAAGAGCTTCAAGTTGATAATGAAAGAGTTGATTACTGGGTGAGTGTTGGTGCTCAAATGAGTGATCGTGTGAAAAAGATTACTGGTCGTTAATTATGATTGCTGATTTTGTCGCACAATTTGCAAAACTGATAGCATCAAATCCTGATGATATAAGAGTTGAAGTAGAAGAGGGTGATGAAATAACACAGATAGTTCTCTATGCTAATCAAACAGACATTGGTAAATTGATTGGTAAAAGTGGTAAGATGATTGGTGCAATTAAAACCGTTATTTCAGGTTGCAAAGCTAAAGATGGCGTGAGTTACCGTATTAATGTCGAAGCAATTTAACAGTACTCAACTGCTTCATATTGCCACTATTGGCAAAACTGTCGGGATAAAAGGTGATATGAAATTTCACAGTAAATGTGATTTTCCTGAACAATTTGTAAAGGGAGCAATCTTCTTAATCAACAAAAGGGAACGTATTACTTTAAGTGATGTTAACCTTGATCGGGGATTGGTTCGTATTAACAATATTACAAGTCTTGAAGATGCTAAAAAGTTTACAAATGTGAAACTTTTTACAACACAAGAAGAGACAAGAAAAAAATGTCATTTAGATAAAGATGAATATTTTTGGTTTGATTTAGAGGATTGTGAAGTTTATGAAGATGGAAAACGACTTGGTGTTGTTAAAGAGATAGAGAGATTTAATAGTACAAATTATTTGAGTATTACAACGGATGAAAGTCTAGTTAAAAACGGTTTCTCAAAGAGCTTTTTAGTTCCTTTTATTGAACCGTTTAAAGTTGCTGTAAATATAGATAAAAAGCATATTACATTAAGAGGTGCAATTGATATTTTGGAAGCATCATAAATGACATATACTTTTGTCACTCTTTTTCCTAATCTGATTGAGGGTTATTTTAAAGATTCAATTTTAAAAAGAGCGATTGATAAAGATATTTTAGAAATAAATTATCTGAATCCTAGGGATTATTCAAAAAATAAGCATTTTAAAGTTGATGATACGGCAATCGGCGGTGGTGCAGGAATGGTTATGAATCCTCAACCACTTTTTGATGCATTAGATGATTTAAAAAGTAGAAATGAAAATATTCATATTGTTTTTTTAACTCCTGTTGCTAAACCTTTTGTGCAAAATGATGCAAAACGTTTGGCAAATAAAACCCATATAGCTTTTGTGAGTGGAAGGTATGAGGGCATAGATGAAAGAGTTATAGAAAAATATGCTGATGAAGTGTTTTCTATAGGTGATTATATATTAACTGGAGGTGAATTAGCTTCACTTGTTATTTGTGATGCCGTGAGTAGAAATATAGATGGTGTACTCGGAAATGCTCAATCTCTTGAGGTTGAGAGTTTTGAAACGCCACTTTTAGAAGCACCGTCATTTTCAAAACCGAAAATATATGAAGGTTTATGTGTTCCATCAGAATACTTAAAGGGAAATCATAGTAAAATTCGCTCACTAAAATTAGCCTTGTCTGAAGCAAAAACAAAATTCTTCAGACCTGAACAGCTAATAAAGCATAATGCTGAACAATATTTATTATAAAAGATAAAATAAAATTAAGGACTTAGTCTATGAGAAACAAGTACATAGAAAACTTTGAAAAAGCACAAACTGCAGAAAAAAATATTCCAGATTTTCGTGCTGGTGATACTGTAAATTTAGCAGTAACAATTAAAGAAGGTGACAAAACTCGTATACAAAATTATGAGGGTGTTTGTATAGCAAAACGCGGTCAAGGTACTGGTCAAACTATTACAGTACGTAAAAT
>JALUBM010000209.1 GCA_027044845.1 Sulfurimonas sp. | reverse complement strand
CAATATATACCGCAAGATTTTCATAACTGAGTATGTTTTTAGCATAGCGTTTTAAACCTTTTACCTTAGAATAATCCAGCTTAAAATCATAATAAACATGATATTTGTCTATAATAAACTCTTTAAATTTTTCATTAAATTCATCAGCTTCAAAAACATCATCAACCAAAAAACACTCTTTAGCTTTAACTTTTCCAAGCCTTTTACCATACCACAGTTCTTGTGTTTTATCTTTTTTAGCAACAAACAAAAAGGTATGAAAATTTTTCGCTTCTTTTACAAATATCAATACCGAGTTATCCTCTTTAAAGCCACTCATATAGTAAAAATTGCTCTCTTGTCGATAAGGATATTCCGTATCGTTTGAGCGTATTTTCTGCGAGCCACTAAACAATACTGCAACGCTAAATGGCTTAAGCTTTCGCCCCAAACGCGTTCTTCTTTTTCTATACTCTTTTTCACTTATCAAGACAAACTCCTCTTAGCCATATACTGCACTCTTGTAAAAAAGTATTTAGTGTCTTATTGAGTGCTTCCACCCCGCCCAAAGCATCATCAGATTTTGCTTTTGCTCGTACTCTGAAAGTTTTTGTCCTATATACAGTATGTCTCTCTGCATCGATAAGGTTACATGTAACAACAAGATTTACATAAGAATTCTTTTCATTTTTATCAAAATACTGCATAAAGTCTTCTAAATTTAGTTCTAATGTAAAATCATTTTTTGTTTTTGAATCTGCATTTTGCACACTTTTAAAAAGCTGCATTGCTCTGATATATTCTGTTACACTCTGCGTAACTTTGTCATTAGGACTCTGTACCCATTGTGATTGCGAATAAGCATACTGTTTGTATTTTCCCTCTATGTAGTACATTTTTAACGACATAGAGAGTTTGTCACTAAAAGCTCTATCTACTTTTAATGTCTTTTTCATACATTTTGTTTGATCTGCTGTAAGTGTCGGGAGTATCACATTAAGTCTGTACTCGTGTATTGCAGGTGTTGGAGAGGTACATCCACTCAACAGCAATATTCCAAGATATACCAAACATAAAGTTTTTACTCTATTTTTCACCAGGTCCCCTTTTGATTTTTTCTTTTTTAAATAAGATATCACTTGGACTACGCTCATATTGATTGAGCAACTCATTTAAATTTATAAGTGTCTGCTGTATTTCAAGCATAGTACCATTCATCAAAGGCAGTGTCTCAACTGTTGCGTCTTCAACATTATTCTCTACATGTGAGAATGATTTTGCCATATTATTCATAGTAATTCCCATTTTGGAATAGGTTTGTTGAATGCTAAAAAAGGATGCATTGATATTATTTTCCCACACTATACTATTATCTATAAAGTCATTTATCTTTGGAATACTTTTGCCTATTTGAGTAGTCAAATGTTCAAGATTTTCAGCACTTTTTTGAATATGTAACATCGTTTTTTCATCAAGTGTCGTATCTATTTTGTCCATAACCTGAGCACTTTTTTTCAAAAGTTTTGCAAATTGTTTTTGATTTTCATCATTAAGTAGTTTATTTGTCCTGCCTAAAGTCAACGCCAGTAAATCTGATACAGACCCCAATGATTGCTCAACATTAGCAAAAAAAGAAGGTGCAGATTTTATAATAGGATATGTATCTCCTTGTTTTGCTCGAAGAGGCTTACTGTTATTGACTCCTTCACTCAAATTTATATAACTTAGTCCCGTAATCCCCTGAGCAGTAAGTTTTGCCACGGTATCTTCTTTAATTGGTGTTGTTTTTAAAATATCTACCGTCACCTCTATTTGTTCACTATTCTTTGGATTAATACGCAGACGTATTACCTTTCCTACTTTTATGCCTTTATATTTTACAGGTGCATCCAAATTAAGCCCGAGAACAGATTCATTAAAATATATAATATATTTTTGTGTATCTTCCGCCTTTGCAGGTTTCAACATCCAATATGTAAAACTAAGCATACTAACAATTCCTAATAAAACAATAAACCCAACAAGTGTATAATTTACTTTATTATTCATATTGTATCTCTAAAAAAAGTTTGTATAAAATCATTCTTCGCAGAAATAACCTCTTTTAAACTGCCCTCATATGCAATTTTTTTATTATCAATTATAGCCATTCTATCCAAAGTATTATATATAGAATGTAAATCATGCGTCACAATCACCATAGTAAGCCCAAGCATCGAACGTAACTGCAATATCAATTCATCAAACTCTCTTGCAGAAATTGGATCAAGTCCACTTGTAGGCTCATCCAAAAACAAAAGCTTCGGATCCATCGCTAAAGCTCTGGCAATTCCCGCTTTTTTACGCATTCCCCCACTGATTTCTGAGGGGTACAAAAAAGCATCACTAGGTTTTAGTCCGACAAGATCAAGCTTAAAAGCAACTATTTCACGTATCATTGATTCAGAAAGTGTTGAATACTCTTGCAAGGCTAAAGCTATATTTTCCCTCAACGTCAAAGAAGAGAAAAGGGCGCCAAACTGAAATAGTACACCCCATTTACGCCGAAGTTCCTGTGCATCTTTTTCTTCTATGTTCCCTATACTTTTTCCTAGCACTTCTATAGAACCTGCCTGAAATTCCTGCAACATTACCATTTCTCGTAAAAGTGTAGTTTTTCCACAGCCACTAGGACCCAAAAGACCATAAATCTCCCCTTCATTTACATGTAAGTTCAACCCATCATGCACAACTTTCTCGCCAAAAGCAGTTTTAACGTTTTTTACTTTAATAAGTTCCATTATATCCCCAAATTTGTAAAAGCTATAGAAAAAATCGCATCACATACAATAACGGCGAACAAAGATTCTACAACACTTTTTGTTGTATTAAATCCTATACTTTGAGTATCATCTTTCACCATTAAACCTCTATAAATTCCAATGGAAGCAATTAAAAATGCAAAAAAAGGTCCCTTTACCAATCCAACATAAAAATGTTTAATTGCCACAACCTCGCTTAATCTGTCTAAAAAAAGTGACGGTGTCAAATCTAAACTTAAATCTGCCACTATTATTCCACCAAGCATAGCCATTATATCTGAAACAAAAATCAAAATCGGTAGCGTAATAATAAGTGCAATAATTCTAGGAAGAACTAAAAAAATATAGGGGTCAAAACCCATCGTACGCATAGCATCAATTTCTTGGGTTATTTTCATAGCACCGATTTGTGCCGTATAAGCAGAACCGCTTCTTCCAGCTATAACTATTGCCGTTATAAGCGGTGCCAACTCCCTAAATACAGAAATCCCCATCATATCTACTATAAAAATATTTCCTCCGTAAAGCCGTAACTGATATGCAGCTTGATAGGCAGTCACTAAACCTATCAAAAAACTTGTAAGTGCCACAATTCCAAGTGCACGCACGGCACTTTCATTGATTTCAAATATAATCTCTTTAATACGAATATTTTTTATACTTTTAAAATAGAGTAAAAAAGAGATAAAGATTTTTCCGATAAATTCCATAAAGGAGACAAGGGAGAGATAATTGCCGTAAAAAACCTTCCCGAAATACTCAAATATATTTTTTTTATGAACACTATCTTTTTCATTAAGTCTTTTTTTATGCTCTCGTGCCAGTTCAAGCGTATGCAAAAAGTTTTTCTTTTCACACTCTATTTTCGCATTGTATTTTCTCTCTAAATCCGTTAAAAACAGAGCAAATGCTGTATCAAGGTACTCTACATGATCTAAATTAATAATAATTTTATCAGTATTTAGAAATTTGTTTACTTGAAGATAATTTTGTGCTTGTGTAAGATTGTATAGGGTTAACTCCCCCGAAAAATCAAGGGAGAGACCATCTTTGTTCAAATCAATACGAAGTGGCTTTTCATTCATAAGGATTAAGGGCTAAAAATCTCTTTCTAAAAGTCTATTCACTTTTAAAATAGTAATAATTTTGTCTTCTTGTTTACCAACACCTTCAATAATTGTATCATCACCATTAACTGTATCAGGAGGCGGTCCCACATTTTCTTTTTTAATGCGTATTGCCATCGTCAGTCTATCAATTACAAAACCTGCAACATCATCACCGTGACGCATGACAATAAAACGAGTATCGTCACTTTGGTTTTTTGTCGGCAGTCCAAATTTTGTACGCAAATCTATAAGAGGAATAACAGAACCACGAAGGTTAAATACGCCGAGTACATATTTTGGTACTTGAGGAACCCTCGTCCATGAAAAAGGTTTTATAATCTCTTGAATTGAAAGAATAGGCACAGCATATTCTTCATCGCCTATCACAAATCCGACAAGCTGCACTACATCATCTAACTGACCTATCACGCTTTCTTGTTGCTGCCCTTGTTTGTTAATAATATTTTTTAATTTATCACTCATTATAAAAACTCCGATTTAAAATTAACGTTTCTTTGTACGACACTTGCTA
>JALUBM010000208.1 GCA_027044845.1 Sulfurimonas sp. | reverse complement strand
ATTCATTACTTCTTTATAAGAAGAAATTACACTCTATACACAAGGAATACAAAATGCGAAACAAATTTTTACATGTAACACTCTTACTCCTTTCTTCTCTAGCAATAATAGGATGTAGTGCAACACCGAATCCCAATACCGACTATGTTCAATTTTCTCATAAGATGTCACTTTCTAAAGTACATCAACTAATAGTAAATGCAGGTAAGGAAGATGGATGGATTATGACTGAATTTACAGATCATACAATTTTGGCTGAAAAGATAAAAGATCAATCTTCAACAGCAGTAACAGTTCATTTTTCAGAGGATTCTTTCCATCTTACTCCAGATAATAGTGATTTAAAGAGTGCTATAGAAGATAATTTAAACAGTGCAAAATAAAGGATAATTTTGGATTTTTTTAAATACATACATGCAGTCGGTACCGGTCCGAAAGGTAACAGAGACTTAAGTTTTGAAGAAAGTAAAGACATGATGCAGCAGGTTTTAGACCAAAGCGTACCAAGTGAACAAATCGCAGCATTTTTACTCGGTTGGAGGCTCAAGCCCGAAACAAACGAAGAGTTTCGCGGAGCGATAGCCGCATGTGATGAACAGACACAAAAAGAAAACATACCAAATTCTATAGAACTTGGCTATCCGTTTGACGGTAAAGCAAAAAATCCATATATTTTTCCGCTTGTTGCACAAATACTGAAAAAAACAGATCTCAATTTGGTGATAATGGGCGATGACAAGCAACCCGCGAAAGATGGGATTACCATAAAGGATATATGTGAAAATATATCTTTGCATAAAAACATCAAATATTTTGATAGAAAAGAGTACTGTAACAAACTTCATAATCTTACAGAGATAAGGAATAAATTAGGTTTAAGAAGCGGATTTAATACTATAGAGAAATTACCGAATGTTGCGAACAGCAAGTATGCGATAACAGGAGTATTTCATAAACCCTATGTCAAGAAATATGTTGAAATTCTCTCAGACAGATATGACAGATTTGCACTCATTCAGGGCAATGAAGGGACACCGGAGCTCTTCAGCAAAGGCCGTTTATGGATTGCCAATGGAGATGATGTTGAGGAAATAATAATAGACCCGCAGTATTATGGTATAAATTACAAAAAATCATGGGATGAAATAACTCTCCAAGAGTCACTTGATCAGTTAAACTGCCCTTCTGCTGAGTATTTGAAACTTGCACGCTTAAATGCTGCCGTATACCTTTTTATAGCACAGAAATATAATAGTATCGAGGAAGCTTTTGAAGCTTTAGATTAACTCAATACTTAACTTTTAATCAAACTGCTTCACTAATTCTTGTATGGTAACAAAGCGTTGGTTGTATTGTCTATCTTAAATTCTTTGCATTTTTGATAGGTAAAAAGATAAGGTAAATTTCTTCTGATACTTCTATATGCTGATACTATTTTAGGATGTGTATAGGAAGCTTTTTTTGTAGTAGTATTGATAGATTTCTCCAATAAAGTATTTTTATACTTTTCATATCAATGCCCTGACCGTAGGGAGGAAATACTCTTGGGGTGCATCAAGTCTCTTAGTAAATTTTTCTTCAGTTGTAGTTGACAAACTTCTCATTATTTTCTGAAGATCTTTTGCAATATCTAATTGAGGATGTAGAGTTAAATAGCGGTTTATAGTCTTCTTTTGATGGAATTGGCATAGTTGCATTGGATATGCTTTAAAAGCCTTCTGTAAGCCTTTAAAACCATCTGTAATGATTACATTAATCGTATAGCCTCTAAAAACTAGATAATGAAGGAGTTGCCTATAGTCTTCTACTGTCTCAGTATCAATATGTTTCCAAATTAGTATCTGATTGCTCGTAATATCTTTAAAGACTAAAGTTCTTCTTTTGGAACTAAAAGAGCACTTACATTCAGTACAAAAATACCTAATTATGCCTCTTCTTTTTCCTTTTTTAATAACACTCTTTGAACCACATCTTATACAACTTTTAGCACTTTTTTATAGTCATTTGTAAATAAACCCTTTTTTGAGCCCATACTACCGAGTCAAACTTAAGGTTTCAAGCACCCGTTTTTTTCATTAAGTCGCACCAGTAATTAAAACTATTTTAGACATAACATATCCAATTTATATAATTATTTATTAAATCCCATAAAACTTTTTCACCCACTCTTGTTCTTGGGGGGACTTCATAAAAATCTTCACTATACTTTGGTTATTATCTCCCAAAACTTCTACGCTATCTCCAACAATTTTAAGATGTTTTTTTCCCCACTTCTGATCCAATTCATCCATACGTAACAATACATCTGCATTACTCGGTTTCTCTTTATGACCATCTCGTATATCAACAATAGTGAGCCCTGCCATATTTTTTTCAAATTTATATGGGCTATACACTTTTATTGCTTTATAAATTCTATCTGATTTCGCCTCAGGCATCGCCTGTTTGAGGGCTACAAATCCCAATATAAAAGCTGCGAAAATCACACCTATAAAAATTCCATTTTTAGCGTTCATTACTTCCTCCAATTTTCTATATATTTTTTTGCTTTTTCATCAAGCATTTTCATTCTCTCTTTTCCTTTAGGCAGGCTTTTTCGTAACCCTTTCATCTCCTGTAAAAACTCTGATATTCCACTTGGAATCAACTTTTGCAGATACATTCTCAAGTGCTTTGCCATGGCGGGAGAAGCACCTGAAGTTGATATAGCTATTATCAAGTCATCTTTTTTTACATAAGACGGAAAGATAAAATCACAATAATCGACCGAATCTACAGCATTGCAAAGGCAGTTATATTGTTTTGATTCTTGAAATATCTCTGCTTGGAGTTTTATACTGTCTACCGCAACTACGACAATTGCAAATTCCTGTATATCTCCTGACTTGTAAGCACGCTGCTCATAACGCAGATTCTCTTGTTTTATACGATGCATCATCTCACTAGAAAACTCTTGTGCGATTACATGTATATCATTTGTAAAATCAAGCAGATGATCCAATTTTTCATAAGCGATATTCCCGCCGCCCACTATGAGAATTTTTTTATCGTCTAGTTTTAAAAATGCTGGGAAATAAGCCATATCCAAATACCTTTAATTAAGTTTTTGTAATCTAATCATAACATATACCTCCATAAAGTTATTGACAAATATCAATTTAAATTTAGATAAAGATAGATACAATCATTATGCTAAAAAAATTAATAGACTTCTTGCAAGAAGTCTAATGAAAGTAATACAAATGAAACAAGAAATACTCTCAAGAATACAAAAGAAATTTCCATTGGTGCAAAAGCCTTTTGAGGTCATTGCAAATGAACTGGACATGAGTGAAAATGAAGTGTTAGAAATACTTCAAGCAGAAAAAAAAGCAAATATTATACGGCAGACCTCTGCAATATTTGACACAAAACGCTTAGGATATAAATCTTCTTTAGTTGCGTTTAAAATCCCTGAAAAAAACATCAGTGCAGCCGTAAAAATTATTAATTCCCATCCGGGAGTTTCTCATAACTATGAAAGAAATCATGATTTTAATATTTGGTTTACTATGGCGGTTGCCCCTGATTCTACATTGGGTCTGCAAAAGACTATAGAAGTTCTTGCAAAACTTACAGATGCAGATGATTATATAATTCTGCCAACACTCAAACTTTTTAAAATAAACGTTAAACTCAATACAACTGGTAAAGATGAAAAAAAAGAAAAAGTAAAAAAAATTGTTCATAGCGATATAGAACTGACTCCTTTACATCATGCAGTTATTCAAAGAGCACAATATGATATTGATTTTGTTAGTGAACCGTTTGCAGACAACATCAAAGAGTTAAATATTGACTATGAAACATTTTTCAATATTTTACAAGAGCTGCAAGAAGCAGGTGTAATGAGAAGATTTGCCTCAATTTTGAACCATAGAAAAGCAGGATTTAATGCAAATGCTATGGTTGTATGGGATGTAGATGAGAAAATCGGTGAAGAGATAGGAGAGAAAGCAGCCGCCTTTTCTGCCGTCAGCCACTGTTATCTGCGTCCAAAATATAAAAACTGGCCATATAACCTCTTTACAATGATTCATGGTAAAACAACAGAAGAAACAAATACGATGATTGCAGAGATGGCACAAGAGATAGAATCAAAAGCCCATATGCCGCTATATTCATCTAAAGAGTTTAAAAAAGTACGAATTGAATACTTTACACCAGCTTTTACCGAGTGGGAAGAAAAGTATAAAACAATCTCATAAAAGGAATTTAAATTATGGAAAGATTTTTTGAATTAGAAATTGCATATATAGTCATAGGCATATTTTTTCTAGCCATTACAGCTTTTGTCACAACAAGAAATTTTATGCCAAAGGGTGCATTTAAAAAAGGAATGCTTGGAATATTTACTATTTTTGCAGTTATGATAAGTATTCATTATTATGTTACAACACAGAGGA
>JALUBM010000207.1 GCA_027044845.1 Sulfurimonas sp. | reverse complement strand
TAAAATACGTATTGTCTCAAATTTGCTATAATTTATAGATAATAAAAAGGTATGTATCTATGAATAAGTTTGAAAACTATTGCACAAAATTTGTACAAAACATCGGAAGTAAAGAAGGAGCCGTGTCTCCAACTATTGTTTCTTCAGCATCTTTTGCTTATGAAAGCCCTGAAACAGCAGAAGGAATCTTCAACGGCAGTGTAAAAAAACCCCTTTATTCCAGAATAGGAAACCCTACAACAGCAAAACTCGAATCAATTATGGCTGAGATGGACGGTGGTATAGGAGCGGTTGCGACAAGTTCGGGAATGGGTGCAACAACACTTGCAGTAATGTCTTTAGTTTCCAAAGGAGATGAAATGATCAGTATAGGCGGTCTCTTTGGAGGTACCTATTCACTTTTTAATGAAACTCTCAACAGATTCGGCATAAAAACACATTTTTTCGATGTTGATGAATTTGAAAATATAAAAAATGCTATAAATACTACTACAAAAATAATCTTTTTAGAAAGCGTCGGTAATCCGAATATGCGACTTCCCGACATTAAAAGAATCGCCGATATTGCAAAAGAAGCAAGTGTTGCGTTGATAGTTGACAATACTATTACGCCACTTAGTGTTTCTCCACTAGCTCTCGGTGCAGATATTGCAGTATATTCAACAACAAAAATTATCTCTGGTAATTCTTCGGCTTTAGGAGGATGTGCAGTTTTTCGTGCAATCAACGAAAACGAGGATAAATTCAAATCAGAGCGTTACGCATTTTTAGCAAAATTCATCAAAGGTGCGGGCAAAACGGCACTCATACCAAATGCCAAAAAAAGGGTTCTTCGTGACTTCGGAATGAGTGCCAATGCACATGCCAGTTATCAAACGCTACTCGGTCTTGAAACACTTGCTCTCAGACTTCCTAGAATTGTAAAAAATATTGAAATCATTGCTAAAGAACTTGCAAAAAATGGCTTACATGTAAACCACCCCTCTATAGAATCACATCCGCACCATCAAAGGTACAAGCAAGATTTTCAATACGGCTGTGGTACACTTTTAACTATTGATATGCAAACAAAAGAGCGTGCCTATGATTTTTTAAGAAAAACAAAACTTGCAATGATTACTGCAAATATAGGAGATTCAAGGACACTTGCTTTGCATATGGCATCAACTATATACAGTGATTTTGATGAAAAGACTAGAAAGTTTTTAGGCATTACCGAGGGTCTTATTAGAATTTCTATCGGTCTGGAAAATCCTCAAGATATTATAGATGACTTTTTAAAAGCGATAAAGTAAAGACAATGGCAACACATATACATGTAACAATAGATGAAGAAACACAACTGATATATCCAAAAAAGTACAAAGTATTTTTGCTCAATGATGATTATACATCAATGGACTTTGTAATCGATATTCTTATGAATATATTTCATAAAAGTTATGAGCAGGCACAAGATATTATGCTTGAAGTTCATAAAAATAATCAAGGTCTATGCGGTGTATATACATGTGAAATAGCAGAAACAAAGATTGCACAAGTACGTCGAAAAGCCAAAGACAACGGATTTCCGCTAAAAGCTACAATGGAGGAAGAGTAACATGATAAGTTCATCATTAAACGATATATTTCAAAAATCTATTTTATTTGCAAAACAACTCCACCATGAATATCTAACGATTGAACATGTCTTTTATCTTTTATTAAGTTCACAAGAAGGTGCGGCAATTTTGGAAGCCTGCGGCGGCAATATAGCAAAAATGAAAGTAGAACTCAGTGAATATATTAAAGAAAACATAGAAATATTACCTCCCAATATAGAAGAGGATCCTTATGAAAGTGTGGCACTTTCACGCCTTATTGATAGAATGGTACATCATATACAGTCATCAGGACAGTCCAATGCAGATATTGGCGATTTACTTGCTGCTCTTTTTGAAGAAGAACATACCTTTGCGTATGCCCTGCTTAACAAATACCAAATTTCAAAGCTTGATATACTAGAAATTATTTCGCATACCGATATTACACAAAATAGTGATGACAAAGAATCAAATTTAAGTAAATATACTATAAATTTAATTCAAAAAGCAAAAGAAGGTAAGATTGACCCTGTTATCGGTAGAGACAATGAGATTCAAAGAGTTACACAAATACTTTGTAGAAGAAAGAAAAATAATCCAATTTTAGTCGGTGAACCAGGTGTCGGAAAGACTGCAATAGCAGAGGGTCTAGCTCTACGTATAGCGGCAGATAATGTTCCTGAAATAATTAAAAATTCCAAACTTTATGCTTTAGATTTGGGTGCATTGCTTGCAGGGACAAAATACAGAGGGGACTTTGAAAAACGCCTCAAAGGTGTTATGGATGAACTAAAATATGAATCTAAAGCCATATTATTTATAGATGAAATACATACACTTATAGGTGCTGGAAGTACTAGCGGTAGTATGGATGCAGCAAATCAGCTCAAACCTGTACTTGCATCAGGCGAAATAAAATGTATGGGTGCTACAACATTTGCAGAGTATAGAAACGGTTTTGAAAAGGATAAGGCACTTAGCAGAAGATTTTCTAAAATAGATATTAACGAGCCTTCTAAAAAAACAACGTATCTCATCCTAAAAGGACTACAAAATAGATATGAAAAGCATCACTCTGTAACATATACAAATAAGGCATTAAAAACAGCAGTTGAGCTTTCTAAACGATATATTACCGATAAATATCTACCTGATATTGCTATAGATTTAATTGATGAAACAGCCGCCTCTTTTCATCTTAAAAAAGAGAAAAAAGTAAAAGTCTGTGCTAACGATATTCAAAAAACCATTGCTTCGATTGTAGGTATAAGCAACGCTAAAATTTCTAATAACGAAACAGTATCATTACAGAATCTTGAAGATAAATTAAGAAAAAGGGTTATTGGACAAACAGAAGCAGTAAATATCGTTACGAAAGCAATCAAAATATCAAAAGCAGGATTAACACCTACAAATAAGCCCATAGCTTCATTTTTATTTTCAGGACCAACAGGTGTCGGTAAAACAGAACTTGCAACCGCATTAAGTGAGGTATTAAGTATTAATTTTGAAAAGTTCGATATGAGCGAATATATGGAAAAGCATGCACTTTCACGCTTAGTCGGTGCACCACCAGGATATGTAGGCTATGAACAAGGCGGATTACTTACCGAAGCTATAAAAAAACATCCTTATACAGTCCTGCTACTTGATGAAATTGAAAAAGCACACCCCGAACTTATAAATATACTATTGCAAATTATGGACAGTGCTACACTCACGGACAATAATGGATATAAAGCCGATTTTCAAAATGTTATATTAATTATGACCTCAAATATAGGTGCAACTGCAAGAAATGTCATGGGCTTCAATAAAGATGACTCCATCGCAAAGAATGAAGAATTAAAAGCATTTTTCACACCTGAATTTAGAAATAGACTTGATGCAATCGTTGAATTTGAACAGTTAGAGAATACGACTATGAAAGAAATAGTGAAAAAATTCATTACAGAGCTTAATTCGGAGCTGAAAAAGAAAAAGATAACTATAAATGTTTCCGATGAAGCTTTAGAGTTTATAGCCGAGAAAACATACTCTCCTGAAATGGGTGCAAGAGTGCTGAAAAGATATATAAAAAACAATATTACAAATAAGCTCAGTGATGAAATTCTTTTCGGTGTCTTAAAAAATGGCGGTGAAGTAAAAGTGATTTTAAAAGATCATACACTGCAAAATATTTATAAAGAATCTTGATGTATATACCACAGCTCGATAAACACTCATTAATATTTCCTAATCCCCACGATGCAAACAAAGAAGGGATTGTGGCATGGGGAGGAGATTTAAATCCTTCAAGACTCATTAGAGCATACCAAAATGGAATTTTTCCATGGTATTCCCAACAAGACCCTATTCTTTGGTGGTCAACAGATCCTCGTTTAATTATGGAACTTAATGAATTCAAATTAAGACGCTCTCTCAAAAAAAATCTTAAAAAATTTGAATACAAATTTGATACAAATTTTGAGAAAGTTATGAAAAATTGTGCTTCGACAAAGAGAAAAGGTCAAAATGGAACATGGATCAATAATGATTTAGTGGAATCTTTCAATGTTCTTCATGGCATGGGTATTGCACACTCCGTTGAAAGCTATCAGGATGGTAAATTGGTGGGTGGATTATATGGTTTAGCAATTGGAAAGGTATTTTGTGGAGAATCTATGTTTGCACATATTAATGATGCTTCAAAAGCAGCATATGCAATTTTAGTAAAACATTTGCAAATATGGGGATATGATTTCATTGATTGTCAGGTACCTACTGAGCATCTTAAATCATTAGGAGCAAAAGAAGTTTCAAGAGATTATTATCTTCAACGTTTAAATAAAGTAAATACAGAAATAATAAAAGATGAATGGATTGTAAAAAAGAATCTAATCAACTAGGCAGCGACCTACATTTCCACACCTGAAAGATGCAGTATTATCAG
>JALUBM010000206.1 GCA_027044845.1 Sulfurimonas sp. | reverse complement strand
CCATCAAAGCTGTTGCTCACTATACAATGGGTGGTATTGAAGTTGATAACAAATCACAAACTAGCGTGAGTGGTTTGTTTGCCTGTGGTGAGTGTGCAAATCATAAAGTGCATGGTGCGAACAGACTTGGGGGCAATTCACTTTTAGAAATCGTTGTTTTTGGACGCGAAGCCGGAAAATCTGCGGCAAATTTTACTCTTTGTGATGATAAATGTGTAAATGATTTTGCTTGTAAAAAAGAGAAAAACTTTTTGGATGCAATGCAAGAGTACACAAATGAGATAGATTTTTATCAAAAGCGTTTTCAAATAGGAGAACTTTTTTATAAACAAGTAGGCATTGTAAGAAAAGAAAGTGAACTTTTACATGTACAAAAAGAGATACAAACACTTAAAAGTCAATTGCCTCTTATGGGTGTAAAAGATGATGCAAAAATTTACAATACCAACCTGATAGAGTTTTTAGAGTTTAGAAATATGCTTGATGTTTGTGAGGCAGTGGTTGCGGCTGCATTAGAGAGAAAAGAGAGCTGTGGTGCTCACTTTGTGGCAGAGGAATAATTTATGAAAATAGAAGTAAAAAGAGAGTTTGATTTTGTGCAGTATGATGTAGATATGCAAGATGCTACACTTTTAGAAGTCTTACAAAAAATTAAAACTGAGCAAGATAACTCTTTGGCTTTTAGCAGTGGATGCAGGAGTTCTGTTTGTGGAAGCTGTGCCATGCGTGTGAATGAGAAAGAAGTGCTTGCCTGTGCTTATAAAGTGCAAGAGGGCGATACAATAGAACCGCTTAGAAATATGCAAGTTATACGTGACTTGGTAGTAGATATGGATAAAGCACTCCAAACAAACAAACGCGCACAAACATGGCTGCAAAATTATAACAAAGAAGTAAAACTCACGCAGGAAGATGAAAAAATAAATGCACTCCAAAGTGACTGTATATTGTGTGGTGCATGTTACTCTGCTTGTCCTGTATATGCAGTAAATGAGGAATTTTTAGGGCCGTTTGCTTTGACGGGCGTATGGAAATATTTGAGTGATAAACGAGAAGCATCGCCACAAGAAAAGATAGACACTATTCAGACAAACGGTGTGTGGGACTGTACTTTATGCAATGAATGCACTCTCGTCTGCCCTCAAAATATCTCAAGTAAAGCTGACATTGAGAAACTGCGTATGAAATCATCTATGGCAGGGTACACCGACCCGAATTTTGCACAAAGTTTCGGCGGCGGATTTGGATATGATGGAAGTCCAAGTTTTTAATCTATCTGACATTGACTCTTTTTATCGGTGGCTTATAGTGGGGGTCTTTGCCCTCTACCGTCCATAACTCTTTTGCTAAGGCACTCACTGTTTTTTTGAAATTATTTTCTATAAGTTCAACGCCTGAAAAACTCTCAAAAAGCAGTTTTTCTTCTTCTTTACATGGAAGCATATTTTTTTGTTTTGGAAGCCCTAGTGATGTGTTATTTTTAAAATTGTAAAGATGCCACAGCGATAAAAAATCTTGGGAATATTTGTTCAAAATATGATGTGCATAGAGCTGAAAGTTTTTGTATTTGCTTTGTTCAAAAAGCTCTACTATGAGTGTAATAGTCTCTTTAAGATGCACAAAGGGAACCATAGAAAAGAGTTCTCTCGCGACACTTTTACCGCTGTCATGCTCGGCACCTATAAAAATTCTGGTACCACCATTAGTATCGCCGAAGTTATTTGTTTTAAGTCCTATAAGCCCTATATCGGTATGACGGTGGCGTCCACAGCCTTTTGCACAGCCTGAAAAACCGACTTTTATTCTATGTTTATAAATTTTTTCCAGCGGCAGATATTTGGCACTTTCATCTTTTATACTCCAAACGGCATAGGGACAAAGGTTTCCGGCACAAGAGACAATGGTTGAACTTAGTGCTGGTGAAGTAAAAGGTGCTATTTTTTCATTTAAGCCTATAATATAAATATTTTGATCAATCCCTAAACGAATTTCGGCATTATGTTTGTCGGCATAGTCACTAATTTGGCGTATCTCTTTTGCACTAAGTCTTGCAAAATCTGTTTGGTAACAAAATGCAAACTTATTGTTAGCTAACTCTTCAAACTCATTAAATTCAGCATGTAAAAGTTGTAACTCTCCACAAGTGTTAAATCTTTTGCCATATATGTCTGCTATAAGTTCTTTGAGCTTTTGCAATCCCATCTCTTCTATCATATAAAAGAGTCGTGTTTTTGAGCGTGAAAATCGTGAACCGTGCGTATAAAAAGTTTCTACAAATGCTGTAAAAAAGTTAAATACTTCATCATAGAGTAAAAATATATCGGCATCTTGTGCTATTTCTGTGTTTTTACCACCCATGTAGACATTAAAGCCATAGACCCCGTCTTTTTTTGCCAGTGCAAAATAAATATCGTTTGCAAAAAAGGAGTTAATATTTGCACTATTTCCTGAAATGCCTATGCTTACACGACGTGGCAACATACCAACATATTTTGGATTTTTTATAATGTAATCTTGCATTTGTTGCATAAGTGGATAAACTTCTATATGTGCGTATTTATTGATACCATCATATACATCTGTTACAATATTTCTAATGTTGTCACCAAAACTTTGCCATGTTATAAGATTGTTTTCATTGAGCAGTTTAAATATTTCGTGAACATCTTCAGCTTGTACATCATGAAGTTGAAATCCCGCACGTGCGGTAAGAACAAGGGTTAAATCATATTTATTTATAATATCGCTAAGAAAGTGAAACTGTTTTGTGCTAATTCTTCCACCTGTTGAACGAATGCGAATCGTAAATTCATCTTCTAAAAAATTTGTATTAAAAATACCAAAATCTTGGAGGTAGTATCTATCACCTTCTCCCAGACTTTCAAAATCAATAGTATCAAACTCTTTTACAAAGTAATCATAAGGTTTAAGCCTGACTTTGTAGCGTTCACGACGATTTAGCTTTTTTTCTAACTCTGATTGTTGCATATATGACCTATATTTTTTATTTATAATAGCCAAGATTTGTAAATATAATAGCGATATATCAAAAAATATTTTTCAACTAACAAACAAACTATGTTATAATTAAAACAAAAAAAGGTAGAACATGGCAAAAGAACACTCATTTGATATAACAGCGAAAATAGATATGCAACATTTGAAAAATGCTATTAATTTGGTTGAGAGGGAAGTTTCAAATCGTTATGATTTTAAAGGAACAACGTATGAAGTGAATTTAAAAGAAAAAGAAAAAGTTTTGGTGCTTGTGGCTTCTAGTGATAACAAACTAGATGCCCTCAAAGACATTGTTATAGCAAAACTCCTAAAACAAGAACTTTCTTCAAAGGTACTTGATGAACTTCGTGTGGAAGATGCAAGTGGAGGGACACGAAAAGCAACTTTTAAAATCGTAGATTATATAGAATCAAAAGAGGCAAAAAAAATCACAGCAGATATTAAAAAGATGAAACTCAAAGTAACGGCACAGATTGAAGGGGATTCTATTCGTGTAAAAGGTGCTAAACTTGATGATTTGCAAAAGGTTATAAAGATGGTACGAGAAGGCGAGTGGGAAGCTCCTTTAGTTTTTGAAAATATGCGTTAGCAGAGGAAAATAGATGAAGAAGATGAGTGTAAATGATGCGGCAGTCTATTTTAGTATTTCAAAAGAAGCAATTCATAATCGTATAAGACGTGGTTCACTGCAGAGTGTCATAGAAGAGGGGATAAAAATGGTACTTGTAGATGAAAATCAAGCACGTCCTCAAACAAAAAAAAGAACTCAGCCAAAATGCAGTATCGTGCCTGATGATAAGTATTATAAACTGCTTGAGCAACAAAATGAAAAATTGCAGTCACGTGTGGACACGCTTGAAAATGAAACACGGATGCTCAGAGATCAAAAAGAGCAGATGCTTATACAAGAGCGTGAAAAGATAGAGAGAATTTACAAAGAAAAAGATGAACAACTTAAAAATATTCTTAGCACTATTGCTTCTCAATTTATGCTTAATACTCCACAAGATGACATAGATGAAGACACCTTTGAAGCAGAAATAGAATCAGAACCTGTTGAAATAAGTGAAGTTATTTCTTTAAAAAAGTATTTAAAAAAATATGATTTTTCAGTAAAAAAAATAAAAAAAATAAAAGACAAATTTAAAAAACGAGCAAAAAAAGATGAAAGAATTATTGTCTTAGGAAATAAATATTATTTGGATACGGCAAAATACGATTATAGTGATATAATTGGCTAGTTTTTTTAAGGAAATACTGTATGAATATAATTATTGCTGGCGCAGGAAAAGTCGGTTTTAATCTGGCTAAAACACTTAGTATTGGGCATAACGTTACCATTATAGATAAAAATTCACTAGCCTTAGACAGGATACAAGAGAGTTTAGACATTATGCCTTTACGCGGTGATGTCGAAGATGCGAGTACCTATAAAAGTTTTGTAGATCAGGAAATTGACCTTTTTATAGCAGTGACAAATAATGACAATGTAAACCTTATAGC
>JALUBM010000205.1 GCA_027044845.1 Sulfurimonas sp. | reverse complement strand
ATATTATAATATGTCCATTAAACAAAGAGGTTTATCAAAATGGTAGTTACAATCGAAAAAGCATTAGAATTAATTTATACAAATACAAAGCAAAAATCTGTAAAAATCCTTCCCATTGAGGAAGCTTTAGGCTATATACTTGCAGAAGATATTATAGCAACACATAATCTTCCTCCATTCGACAACTCAGCCATGGATGGATATGCCGTCAAAATAGAAGATTCAAACAGATGCGTCAAGGTTACATGGAGTGTATTTGCAGGAGACAACTTTAAAGGTGAACTCAAACACGGTGAAGCTATAAAGATAATGACGGGTGCAAAAATTCCGCTAGGAACACAATGCATTGTCCCTATTGAGAATGTGCAAGAGTGTGAAAATGGTGTAAAACTCCCCGATAACCTTGTCATTTCAAAACATATCCGCCTTAGTGGTGAAGATATAAAAAAAGAGACATGCCTACTCTCTTGTGGTGATAAAATTGATGCCCATCAAATCACACTCTTAACTTCTCAAGGCATCAGCCATATCAAAGTATTTAAAAAACCACGAGTTGCCTTCTTTGCATCAGGCAATGAACTCAAAATGCACTTTGAAAATGTAACAGATTATCAGCTTTACAATACAAATACACCGACCCTTATTTCACGCACAAAAGAGCTTGGCTGTGAAGTGGAATTTATCGGTACTGCAATTGATACCTTAGAAGATTTACACTTTCATGTAAAAAGTGCTTTTGATTGTGACATTATTATCACATCTGGTGGAGTAAGTGTAGGTGATGCCGACTTTACAAAAGAAGCATTTGGTGCTTTTGGTTATGAAATATTATTTGATAGAATAGCAATTAAGCCTGGAAAACCAACAACTTTTGGGAAAATAGGTGACAAAATCATCTTAAATCTTCCAGGAAACCCAATGGCGGCAGCCCTCAACTTTGAGCTTTTTGGTAGAAGTATCATTTATGCTATGAGCGGTGCAAAAGCAAAATTCATCAATACCATAACTGCAAAGATGAAAGATGATTATGCACTTAAAGTAGGCAGAAGAAATCTGGTACCTGGATATTTTGACGGTGAATATTTCACTGTATGTAAACAGTTTGCACCTGGTATGGTTTCACCTTTGGGACATGCTAATGCTTTCATTATGATAGATGAATCTTGTGATATAATCACAAAAAACACAAGAGTCAAGACCATAAGTACAAAATTCAGTTTTACAACTGACACACCCAAAAGCTTGATTAGCTAAACAGTATTGTGAGGTAAAATTTGAAAAAAGCAGTAGTTACAGGGGCAAGTAGTGGCATAGGGAAAGCTATAACAAAGAAGCTACTAACACTTGGATTTAAAGTTATAGGTGTGAGTAGAACTATTTGTGATAAAGATTTTAACAATCCTGCTTTTCAAGCCATGCAATGCGACTTATCACAACAAAAAGACACCTTAGCTTTATGTGAAGAACTAAGAAAAGAAGCTATTTTCATACTTGTAAACTCTGCAGGGTTCGGTCGTTTTGAACCGCATGAGTCATTACATGTAAACATCATAACGGCAATGACATTTCTCAATCTCACATCACCTATGCTCCTCACAAATGCAATGCTACGTTCACTCAAAAACAATGCTGGATATCTCATCAATATAAATTCTATCGAAGCTCTAAGAGCCAGTAAATTCGCTGCTGTATATTCTGCTACAAAATCTGGACTGCGAGCTTTTAGTGATGCACTTTTTGAAGAAACACGCAAAAGTGCTTTAAGTATTACAAACATCAATCCTGATATGACACAAAGCAATTTTTATAATGTGCTACGTTTTGAAACAAGTCAAAAAGAAGATGAAAAACTACTAGCTTCAGATATAGCCGATGCCGTTGCACATATACTCAGTATGAGAAAAGGTGCAGTTGTCAGTGAATACACTATAAGAAGTCTAAAATTTGGAATTGCAAAAAAGACTATGAAGTAACGTCAAACTTTGCAGTTTTCTTAGCTTCTGTAGAGTTTAAAAAATCAATATTTTTTTTCATCTGTACCATTGAAGCAGCAGTTGTATCTTTGAGATTTTGCATAATCTTCTTCGCTTCATCAAGGAGATAGAGTGCTTCTTCTATCTCCTTTGTATCAGCTATTTTTGGAAGATTGTCTAGCAATTTTTCAAGATGTTCTATATCTTTTTGAACAATGGCAATCTTGAACTGCTTAAGCCACATCCGTCGCTTCTCTCCAAGCATCAAGTAACCCTTTAAAAACATTTGTACACTCATCTATTTTAGTAACATTATTTTGTACCAATGCTTCAGAAAGCAGTTGAATCTGATAATTATACAAACCAGACAAATAAGGAACAATTGTTCCTTTTTGTGTTATATCTAAGACAGAAATAAGTTCAACAATAATAGCAATAGAACGATTTGCCCAATAAGATTTTTTCTCAATATTTCCATCTTTTATAGCTTTTTTTGCCTGTGCATTAAAACGAAGGACACCTTCATAAAGCATTTCTATTAATTTTTCTGGGGATTCTATTCCCGCATTATTTTCTGCATAAGTATTAAGTGCATTCTTCGCTGTGTACATATTAAATCCTTTTGTTTCTTTTGTTTCTTTCAAGCTACATCGACTTTCTAAAAAATAACTTTAATCAAATAAATATTATTACTTGTTATTTGCCTGTGCATTTGCAAGCTGTGTAAACATATCTGATGCCGAATTCATTTTGCTTATCATAGCATCATACGAGGCAAATCTTTTTGCCATAATATTATACTTAGCAGTCAACCTATTTGTTGCTAATTCTTTTTGGTGTTCAAGTGAAGAGACATGGGTTGTATAAGATGTTTTGAGTTGCTTAAGCGTTCCATCATATTTTGTATATCCATTCACTGTATTTTTCATCTCATTAAATGCACCTGTTATGGTTTTTGTAGTTCCATTTGCCGTAAAATCCCCACCTACAAAAAATGCTGCTGTATTTTTTGGATTTTCTTTAAGTTTTGTTTCAAATTTAGAGTGATCCAAACTGATGGTTCCATCCCTCTTGGATGAGAAACCATAATCTTCCAAACGACCACCTGTACCTTGACCAACTGTATTCATCATTGTCATAACTCTATTTTTCATTATCTTGATTGTGCTGTCATCAGAAAAAACTCCCCGATCTTTTGCATCTTTACTTGACTTGGTCATTGTATTTAACTGCCTAATCGTTGAATTAAATTTTGAAACAAAACTATCCAATTTATCTTCAATTCCTTTAACATCCTGCTTCACACTGACGCTTGATGTACTGGGTTTATCATCTGTTCCTTCTTTGAGTTTTATCGTCACCCCTGCAAGTAAATTATTTACGGTATTACTTTTTCTTGTAATATCTAAACCATTATATGTAAAACTAGCATCTACAGCATCTTGCACATTTGTATATCCATCTGTATCATCGGTATCTGCTTTGAGTTGATCATCAAGATGTTCTCCTTTCCCTTCAACATCAGTGATGGAAATATCTTGATCCGTTCCTGTATTCGCAGCTGTTAAAAACAGACGAAAGTCATCTTTAGCAACTTCCACAATACTTGCCTGAACAGTTCCCTTCGCATCTTTATTTATTTGGTCTTTTAAATCTGTCAAAGATGTATCGGATGTATAGTCAACTAAAAAATCTTTAGAACCTACACTTAGTTTTAATTGTCCATCTCCACTAGCTATTGAACTATCAGCAGTATCAAATGAACCAGATTGTTCTATCTCTTTGGTTGCTAAATGATTTACAGTAATATTAAAATCTTGAATATCACTTCCTCCATGAGCCGTGACTTCAACAGCACTTCCTGTAACAGTTGCCGACCTTGTGTTAAAAAGCCCAGCATCAGCTACATTCCCTGTACTCTCAGATAAATTCTTCATTAATGCATTCACAATATCTAATTTGCCACTTTTACTTTTTTCGGCAGAGACCTTTTTTGTTATTGGATCTACAAATTGACCTTTATCAGCTTTTTTTAGTTTATCTATTATATCTTGCGTCAAAATATTTGAGCCAGCTCCTAATGATGATATACCCATAATGAATCCTTTTGTCTAATAATTTTTATATTAAATCGGTAAAACTGCACTTTTCTTTAGTGATAATACTGTTTAGAACTCTTTTACAATCTTTTTGAGCTCTTTTTCTCTTGGTTCTAGTATCTCTAAAATAGCATCAACATTTACTAAGATTCTATATGCCCATTCATGATGAAAAAGTATCATTTTCCATTCTTTATGTACTTTATTCTTATTTGTTCCCTCTTTTTGAAGGCTCCAGTAAGCGATGTCATATTCTAAATGCGTAAGTAACGGCGATATAAGTGACTCATAAAATTTTTTAAACTCTCCATTATAATATAAATCTCTACTTACTGCTATCTTATCGACTATTTTTATAAGTTCTTTCTCTTTAGCATGGAGATGAATATCTTCTATTGGGTATTTCTTATATTTTCGGATGATTTTCGTAAGAACTTTTAAAAGTTTTCTCACATTTTTTTTTTTTATTTTACCAAGCTTTAT
>JALUBM010000204.1 GCA_027044845.1 Sulfurimonas sp. | reverse complement strand
TCCTGATGGGTATAATAATCTAACTCAAATGCACAGTGCAAGAGAATTGAAACAGAAGAGTACCAAAAACTTTCTTTTATTTTCATTTAAAGAGATTAAAATTGATAAGACAAAATGCCTTACCTATCCAAAAATAGCAATTAATCAATAATTTTAGCTATAATATAGTTTTAAAAGTCTAAATGAAAGTAAAACTATGCTTATAACCCGTGCTAGCGAATATGCCATCTTATCACTTATACTGCTTTCAAAAGCAGATGCTCCTATGGATAGTGATACACTTTCTAAAGAACTATCTATTTCTAAAAGTTTTTTAGCTAAAATTCTTCAATCTCTCGCAAAAGCACAAATATTAAATTCTTATAAGGGTGTCAACGGCGGTTTCGCTCTAAATAAAGACCCAAAAGAGATTGATATGCTCTCGGTAGTATCTTGTGTAGAAGGAAAAGCTCCTGCTGTTTTTGAATGTGCACCCTCTTTGGAAGATTGCCCATCTGAAAAAGCTGGTACATGTTCAATTTGGCCTTTTTTGCATAAACTCCAAGGAAAAATAGATTTGTTTTTAGCAAATGTAACCTTGGCAGATTTATTAAACGACTAAACTTGGTGAGATACTAGAACTTGGCAAGAAGAAAACTGACAACAAAACAAAAAATTGGAACTTCTCTCAACTTTTTACTAGGTAAACGTGATCTTGGTGTTGTATTTTTTGTAATGGCTATACTTGCTATTATTATTGTACCTCTACCATCTTCTATTTTAGATGTATTACTAACTATTTCCATAGCTCTATCAGTTTTGATATTACTTATATCACTTTATGTACCAAAACCAACAGACTTAACAACATTTCCGACTCTAATACTTATTTTAACACTGTTTCGTCTTTCTCTTAATATTGCAACAACCAGAATGATTTTAAGTCATGGCTATGAAGGACCTGAAAAAGTCAGTGATGTTATTACAAGTTTTGGTGACTTTGTTGTTGGAGGAAATTATGTCATCGGTATTATCGTTTTTTCTATTCTAGTATTAATAAACTTTATGGTTATTACCAAAGGTTCCACAAGGGTTGCAGAAGTTGCTGCTCGTTTTGTACTTGATTCTATGCCAGGTAAACAGATGGCAGTTGATGCGGATTTAAATGCTGGGCTGATTGATGATTCCCAAGCCAAACAACGCCGTGCAGAAATTTTACAAGATGCTAACTTTTACGGAGCAATGGATGGTTCGTCAAAATTTGTCAAAGGAGATGCAGTCGCGGGTATTGTTATTACCCTTATCAACATTATCGGCGGATTTCTCATTGGTGTTTTTCAATACAGTATGAGCGTCTCTGACAGTGCTTCTACTTTTACACTTCTAACAATAGGTGACGGTCTGGTAAGCCAAGTTCCTGCACTTATTATTTCCACGGCTACGGGTATTATCATCACTCGTTCATCTAGTGATGGTGATAACTTTGCAGAAGGTACCATTTCACAGATGATAGGAAATGCAAAGATTATGATGATAGTAGGATTCATCATGTTTTTATTTGCACTTGTTCCAGGTCTTCCAACAGCATCTATGGCTTTTGTTGGTCTTTTATTTGGGCTACTCGGTTGGTCTATTTATAAATATGAACGGGGTGAACTTACTATTTTAGACGTTGAAAATGTACTCGGTGTCAAAACACAAGAAGAGGTAGAAAAAGAAAAAGAAAAAAGCAAACCGCAAAAAACCAATGAAGAAATTGCCAAAGAAGAAGAGAGTGCACTTGACGATATTCTCAAAGTCGAAATGCTTGAACTTACTCTTGGCTATCAACTCATAAAACTTGCTGATAATTCTCAAGGTGGTGATTTACTTGAGCGAATCCGTTCAATGAGACGTAAAATTGCAAGTGATTTCGGATTTTTAATGCCTCAAGTCAGAATCCGTGACAACTTACACCTTAAACCAAATCAATACCAAGTTTTACTTAAAGGTATTGCTATCGGTGAAGGTGAAATTATGCCCGATAAGTTCCTTGCTATGGACAGCGGAATGGCAACTGGTGAAATTGAAGGTGAAGCAACAAAAGAACCTGCTTTCGGTCTGGATGCACTTTGGATAACACCTGATCAAAAAGAGGATGCTATCATTAATGGTTATACGGTTGTTGACCCAGCTACAGTTATATCAACCCATATGAGCGAACTTATTAAGAAAAATGCTGAAGAACTTTTAACACGTCAAGAAGTGCAATCACTCATTGATAAAATCAAAAATGATTATCCTGTTATCATTGATGATGTACTTAAAGTTGCTTCCGTTGGCTTAGTTCAAAGAGTTTTAAAAGCCCTTTTACATGAAAAAATTCCACTCAAAGATATGCTTACGATTTTAGAAACCATAGCAGATATAGCAGAATACACAAAAAATGTCGACCTTATCACTGAGCAGGTACGTGCGAAACTCTCCCGTGTCATTACACAGATGTATGCGGGAGATGATGGTGTTATAAGACTCTTAACATTTGACACACAAACGGAACAACTGTTGCTACAACAATCTCAAGAACAAGACGGAGTAAGAAATCTTATGCTCAACGTAGGAGAGATTAATGCTCTCATTCAAGCAACAAGCACTAAAGCCGCAGAATTGTTACAAAAAGGAATTTCTCCCGTTATTATTATCGTTGATCCACAAATCCGCCGAAGTGTTGCAGAAATATTTGAGAGATTTTCTCTTGATGTTGTTACACTTTCACATGCAGAAATTGACTCAAGTGCAACCTTTGAGGTTATGGGTTCTATTTCAATTCAAACACAAGAAACAAATACATAAAAAAGGATAAAAATGAAAAACAGAACCATCCACCATCTTTCACACATTGACTTAGACGGCTATAGCTGCCAGCTTGTTATGCAATATACTCCATACAAGAAATTAAACTATAATGCTAATTACGGTCCAGAAGTAAAACAAAAACTTGATTTAATTTTGGAAAATATTAGAAAAGCGAAAGATAAAGCCTATATATTAATCACAGATTTAAATCTTACAGCTGAAGAATCAAGATGGCTTTCGCATGAAGTCAAAAAAACAAATGACAATTCTTTTGATATAAAACTACAGCTCTTAGACCATCACGGCAGCGGAGAAGAGAGTGCAAAAAAATATAACTGGTATTATCTTGACACCAGTCGTTGTGCAACAAAAATCACTTATGACTATGCAAAAGAGCATTTTGAACTTGATGAGCCAATATGGATGGAAAAATTTGTAAATGTTGTCAATGCAGTAGATTTATGGAAGCAAGAAGAACACGATAATTTTGAATATGGAAAAGTTTGTATGCGTCTTGTTACGGAGACAAAAGAACTCAATAAAATAATGTTTCCAAAAGAAGATTCAGAATACAAGCTTACTCTTTTACATGAAGCAGCAAAATTCATTAACGAACCCGATGCTCCTATTTTACTTGATGAAAAGATACATTCTCTTAAAAAAAACTTTTTCAAAAAAGATAAAAATGATACCCTTGATAATCTTGCCACTCGTTATGTAGTTGAACTGCTTGGCAAAGCTTGTGATGAAAAAACTATTTACTATAAAGGTTATAGAGGATATTTAAGTTATGGTGTAGGCAATACTTCTATTGTCGGTAACAGCTTTTTAATAGCCTATCCTAGATATGATTTCATCGTTGATGTCAGTTACCGAGGAACCATGAGTCTGCGTGCAAATAATAATGTTAGTGTTGCACAAATTTCTAAAGAATGGGCAAATGGTGGTGGACATCCAAATGCTGCAGGCGGAAGAATTATGGGTTTTAAAGAGCAATTTCGCTACGACAAAGTAAAACAGCAAATTGAAAAAATCATTAATGATAAAGAGGCTGTTGCTGGTAATTTACCATACAAAAAAGAGGATTAAACTTCCTCTTTTTAATTATTTATAAAATAACGCTCTACACCATTAGCCAGTCCTTGTGCCATTCTTCTCTGATAATTTCTATTTACCAGTCGTTTTGCTTCCTTAGGATTTGTAATAAAGCCAACTTCAACCAGTACTGAAGGCATTTGTGCACCTACTAAAACCCAAAATGGTCCTTCTCTTACCCCAGAATCTTTTACATCTCTATATCTTCTTTTCAATGTTGCAAGTGCACCTCGTTGTAAATCAATCGCCAGCTTATTAGAAGCCACAATATTATGAGAATTAATCGTATTTAAAAAGCTCTGTTTTCCATAATAATCCATTTCATTCAAATCTGTTGAATTTTCCATTGCAGCAACTCTTTTGGCTCTACTTGATCGGGATGGTGAAAGAAAATAGCTTTCAATTCCACATGCCTTTTTTGCATCCCGACTAGCCACAGCATTAGCATGAATACTTATAAAAATGTCTGCATTTTTTTTATTGGCATATTTCGTTCTATTACGTAATTTTATAAAATAGTCACCATCACGCGTCATATAAACTTTATATCCTCGTGAACGTAATATATCTCTCAAATCTTTTGCTATACTAAGTACAACCACTTTTTCTCTATAATTTTTATATCCTGTTGCCCCAGGATCTTTACCTCCATGTCCTGCATCAATCACAATAATCT
>JALUBM010000203.1:1176-4629 GCA_027044845.1 Sulfurimonas sp. | reverse complement strand
CCATTTTGTAAAACTATAAATAAACCAATGAAAAGAAGAAACATGAAAGTAAAAAAGCTTGCAATCGTTACATATGTTTTAGCAATAATATTTGTAATTGTTTTGTCTCTCATCTACTACCTTAGTAAACCTATTTATACACCAAAAATTCTTTATATTCCTACTGGCTCTATTAACAAAATTATAACACAATTGCAGTCTAAAAATTACCATGTTTGTAAAATTGATTCTTTTATATTGAGGATTCTAGGAACTCCTCAAAGTGGTTGGATAAATATGCAAACAAGGTGGAATACCAAGGCTGATTTTCTATATAAACTAACAACATCAAAAGCAGCTTTACAAGATATAACATTGATTCCAGGAGAAACTACATATATATTTTTAAACCAGCTTGCAGAGAATTTACACCTAGATAGGAACAAACTACAAACTGCTTTTGATAAGTATTCTCACATAAAAGAGGGTGCTTTTATTCCCAATACATACAAAATCCCTCTTGGTATAAAGGAAACAACACTTATTAGAATGTTACTAAACAGCTCACAAAGAAAAATGAAAGAACTTGCTTTAAAATTTTTTGGTACTTATAATGAAAAAAAATGGTTTCAATATGTAACAATAGCTTCTATCATACAAAAAGAATCTGCGAATAGAGCCGAAATGCCATTTGTAAGTTCTGTTATACATAATAGAATTAAAAAAAGAATGAAGTTACAGATGGATGGTACACTGAATTACGGAAAGTATTCACATCGAAAAGTGACACCTTATAGAATAAAATATGATACCAGTAATTATAATACATATAGACACAAAGGGCTTCCAAGTGCACCTGTTTGTAATGTTAGCGTAGATGCTATCAGAGCTGCCATTTTTCCTAAAAAAACAAATTATATTTATTTTATGAAATCTAAAAAGGGAACCCATAATTTTACATGTAACTATTCTACACATTTACGCAATATAAGACGTGCTACAAAATGAAACAAAATAGAAATATGCCCTCATCTTTTTGTGGCGTTTGCCAATATTTCTTATCTTAGTGTTATTATTTAAATTGTAAAATTCATAAAGCGTAGAAAATTATGAATAAAAATATTAACTCACGAGGACATAATATGTCAAAAATTATTTGGTCAAAAATTGATGAAGCTCCAGCTTTGGCAACATATTCACTCTTGCCGATTGTAAATGCTTTTACAAAAGAAGCAGGTGTAGAAGTAGTAACTAGTGATATTTCACTAGCAGGTAGAATTTTAGCAGTAATGGGTCTTGCTGAAAATGAACTCCTTAAATTAGGTGAATTAGTACAAAGACCAGAAGCAAATATTATTAAGCTTCCAAATATCTCAGCTTCAGTTGGTCAATTAAAAGATTGTATTGCCGAATTGCAGTCTCAAGGGTATGATATTCCAAACTATCCTGAGAATCCAGTAAATGCTGAAGAAAAAGCAATTCAAACAAAATACAGTGTGTGTCTTGGTTCCGCAGTGAACCCTGTACTTCGTGAAGGAAATTCAGACAGACGTGCAGCTCATGCAGTTAAAAAATATGCACAAGAACATCCTCATAGATTAAAAGCATTTTCTGAAAACTCGAAAGCTTATGTTACTCATATGAATGGTAATGGAGACTTTTACGGAAATGAGAAAGCTGTTACAATAAAAAAAGGACAAAAGGTTACTATTGCATTAAATGGCAAAGAACTAAAAATCATCGATGCACTTGACGGTGAAATTTTAGATGGTACATTTATGTCAGTAAAAGCATTACGTGCATTTATTCAAAAAACTATTGATGAGGCAAAAGCAAATAATGTTTTATGGTCTATTCACCTTAAAGCTACAATGATGAAAATCTCTGACCCAATTATGTTTGGTCATGCATTTGAAGTATTTTTTCAAGATGTATTTAATAAATATGCAGATGTATTTGCTGAAGTTCAAGTAAACTCTAATCTTGGTATGAGTGATTTAGAGAAAAAAATTGCAGGACATCCCCAAGAAGCTGAAATTAAAGCAGCATTTCAAGCAGTAGTTGACTCTGATAACCCTGAAATTGCTATGGTTGATTCAGATAAAGGGACAACAAATTTTAATGCACCAAATGATGTTATTATTGATGCTTCTATGCCTGTTGTTGTTCGTGAAGGTGGAAAACAATGGAATCGTAAAGGCGATGCTGTAGAATGTGTTGCGGTTATTCCAGATGCAGCATATGGTATATTTTATAAAGAAATGATAGCAGATTGCGTAAAAAATGGTCAATATGATGTCACAACTATGGGCGATGTTGCAAATGTCGGGCTTATGGCACAAAAAGCGGAAGAGTATGGTTCACATCCGACTACTTTTGAAATGGCAGAAAACGGTATTGTAACCGTAATGGCAGAAGACGGAACAGAACTTATGAGCTTTGAAGTAGAAAAAGGTGATATTTGGAGGATGTCTCGTGCAAAAGATATTCCTATTAAAGACTGGGTTCGATTAGCAGTTGAGAGAGCTCGTCTTACTGGTCTTCCAGCAATATTTTGGCTTGATGAGAATCGTGCACATGACGCACAAATGATTAAAAAAGTGAATAAATATTTAGAAGAGCATGATACCGTAGGCCTTGATCTTAAAATTATGGATGTTGCATCAGCAACACGTTTTACAAACGAAAGAGTAAGAGCTGGCAAAGATACTATTTCAGTTACGGGGAATGTTCTTCGTGATTACTTAACCGACATGTATCCGATTTTAGAACTTGGAACATCTGCAAAAATGCTTTCAATTGTTCCATTGTTAGCTGGTGGTGGTCTTTTTGAAACTGGTGCGGGTGGATCTGCACCTAAGCATGTTGATCAATTCTTGAAATGTGGTCACTTACGCTGGGATTCATTAGGTGAATTTTTAGCACTTGCTGAATCACTAAGAATGATGTATCAAAAAAGTGAAAATAGTAAAATTGGTGCATTGACTGAAGGTCTTGATAAAGCAAACGAAGGGTACCTTGATAATGATAAAGCACCGAGTAGAAAATGTGGGGAGCATGACAATAAAGCATCTCACTATTGGGTAGCACGTTACTGGGCAGAAGCTCTTAGTACACAAATTGCTGACGCTGCACTTACTGAAAAATTTGCTCCGATAGCTGAAGCATTAATTAAGAATGAAGAGTCAATTCTTTCTGAGCTTTTAGCAGCAGAAGGAAAATCTCAAGATATTGGTGGTTATTTTCATCCAAATGATGAAAAAGTTAAAAAAGCAATGCGTCCATCTAAAACATTAAATGCGATTATTGATTCGATATAAGTGAAATTATACTGCGTATAAGATATACTATGCGCAGTATTCTTTTTTATATGCAACATTATGTGTGTTGTATATAAAAGATGAATGTTATTTCATCTTAATTTTGATGCCATAATACACTTAAATATTATGTATTCACATAATATTTAAGTGT
>JALUBM010000203.1:0-1166 GCA_027044845.1 Sulfurimonas sp. | reverse complement strand
GTGTATTATATTGGCGATCATAGTAATTAATATTAAGGAGCATGTATGAGTCAAGGAAAAAGAGTAGGAATAATAGGTGCCGGTAATGTCGGTGCAACAGTAGCTTACTCCCTAGCGATGCTTGGATCGTGTCATGAAATTATACTTCGTGACAATAAAATAGATGTAGCAAAAGGAAAGGCTCTTGATATGTCTCAGGCAGCTTCTGCTGTTAGAAGTCATACTGTTGTAAGTGTTGCAGAAGAAATGTCGGATCTTGTAAATTGTGATGTCGTTGTAATTACTGCGGGAAGTCCAAGATTGCCAGGAATGAGTCGCGATGATTTACTAATGATAAATGCAAAAATCACAAAAGAGGTTATTGAAGGTATAGCAAAATATTCTCCTAATGCTGTTGTAATTATAGTTTCAAACCCTCTTGATGCTATGACATATGTTGCGCTTAAAGAAAGTGGTTTCGACAGAAGTCGTGTAATTGGTATGGCAGGAATACTTGATAGTTCAAGAATGGCTGCATTTATCCAAGAAAAGCTTGGTTATGGTGGCGGACAGATTCGTGCTTCGGTTATGGGGGGTCACGGTGATGACATGGTGCCTCTTCCTCGTTATTCGACTGTGGCAGGTGTTCCACTGTCTGATGTTTTAACAGCAGATGATATTGATGAAATTGTTGAGAGAACACGTCATGGTGGTGCTGAAATTGTTGGTTATCTTAAAACTGGCTCAGCATATTATGCACCTGCAAAATCAACTGCTATTATGGTAGATGCAATACTTAAAGATACAAAACAAATTCATCCTTGTGCTGTTTGTCTTGAAGGTGAATATGGCTATAGCGATGTTGTTTCAGGTGTTCCTGTAATGCTTGGTGCTAAAGGTGCCGAAAAAATCATTGAAGTAACACTTGATGAAAAAGAAAAAGCTATGTTTACCCAATCTTGCAAATCTGTTCAAGATTTAATAGATACACTGAATAAAAATAATTTTTTTAAAGGAAAATAAATAGATGAAAACTCGTATAGAAAAAGATACAATGGGAGAAGTTAATGTTCCTAATGACGCTTATTGGGCTGCACAAACGCAGAGAAGTGTACAAAATTTTAAAATTGGTGCAGAGACAATGCCGTATGAGATTACTCGTGCATTTTCATATTTAAAAAAGGCAG
>JALUBM010000202.1 GCA_027044845.1 Sulfurimonas sp. | reverse complement strand
AAATGGGATTACTCTATAAAGATGTCATCTTTGCAAAAAAGTATCTACAACAAAAAAAGTTTCGTGTTACCATCACAGGAAAAGATTATATTTTTTTAACAGCGACATCTATCCGTTCTTTATCAGCCTTTTGAATTATCAAGCCCAAGAACATATTCTAATTCATATATATTATTGATAATATATTCAAAATCATTATAATTTTTTTCATCAGAAACTATTAATAGTTCATCCCCTACCTTTAAATTCATATGTACATCAGGCATCAAATAAACCTCATTGCCTCTTTTAAGTAATAAATAGGCTATATGTAAAAACTGATTTCTATCAGTACGTGATCTTTTTAAGTCTGCTAAAGTAATCTTCTTTTCTTCTTCTTGCAGCTTTAGTGTAAGGGCATAAGCATTTTTATCATTAAACTGTGTTTCAAAATACATTGGGTTCATCCCTGCTATATCATTCAACATATGTACAATATTTTCTGCCCATTCGTCATTTTTCTTTCTTACCTCTTGTATAAATAAATCTGCCAAAGGTCTTGCAATATAATTATAGGTTGCATCTGCAAGTATTTTTTCAACGATATATATTTTGTTTATCTTTGAAGCCTGAAATATATTCAAATCATCAAGTGCATTTTCTCTTGCCATTGTAAAAATTTTCGGATTAAGTTGTTTGGCCTTATTTAAAATAGTCAAATTTAAAAGGTCATTTTTTGTCGCAGCAATGATGCAAGCACTCTCTTTGACACCAAGCGATAAAAGTGATTGTATGTCTTCATCGTCACCGAAGATAGTTGTGCTTTTCTCTTCTATATATTTTTGTGAATCAAATTCTTTAATGACGTATTCAATGTTCGCCTTTTCCAATCCTCTTTCAATCGCTTTACCCATTCTACCCTTACCATAGATAATGTATTTTCCCTTAGGAAAATGGTCACGTTTTTTGAGTTTAAGAATATGTCCATACATCCACATTTCCAAAAGCCAAATATGTGGTGAGGTAATACCATAATAAATACGCTTTGAGATAATGTCAAAAGGATTTTTTACATGTTTTAAATCCATACTTTTAAAATGCTCAAGCTGTTGTTGTGATGTGGCTTTTACAATAATCTCTAGTTTTTTGTTTAAAAGTTTGCTAATTGTAGCTATTTTAGAGTTTACCATATCATTTTCAAAAAGAGAGATTATTCCTACACAATTTTTTTGATAGATTCCCGCTATTTTAAGCATCTTTTGATTTGTTGCTTCTCCAACAAAGGCGGGAACATCAGGATAGAAATTTTCTAGTATCAATTCATCAATTTTCTTATCATCTCTATCGAGGACAACTACTCTGTGGTCTTTTCCATTAAGCCTGTCAATGATACTTTTTGTAATAGAATTATATCCAAGAATAATATAAAAAGGTTTGTTTATTCGCTTCACATGATTTCTAAAAAAGTTTGTATTAAGTGCTTTTCGTAATGATTCATCCTGAATGAGAGAAACGATAGCACCTATACCATAAAACCAGCCAATAACTGTAAAATAGATAGCAAGGCTTACCCATATACGCTGATCATAATTAAATGTATAAGGGGCTTCTCCAAATCCTATAGTACTTGCCATATAGGTTACAAAATAAAAAGCATCAAAAAAGGTCATCTGATACGGATTACCGTTATTGTCTGTCCCTGGAATTAGCACTAAACCAAGTATAGTTATAGAAAAGGTGATAATAATAACAAGAAAAGGCGTTCTTAATCGTTTAAGAACAATCCATATAATTTGTTCATTCATATTTATTTATCTTTTTGATTTAAGTGTATCGCCAATAAATAATATAACTGAAACTATATTCGCCAAAAGTGCACCACCTGAGAGAGAAATAATTGCCGTCACAGCTCCTATTCCCACATTGTTCATAATATACTCCGCAAAAGCCCAAACTGTTGCCGAAGCTATTAACTGAATATCAGCAACAATACTCGTAGCGAGGAGTACCGCTCCTAGCTGTGTTCTATCACCAAGCTTTAGTACCGTTGCAATTAAATTTACAATTATTGCTGCAAAAAGTTCATAAGAACTATGTTCCACAAGTACCGTTAAATCTCCATAAAAAAAACCAAAGTTGACCGTCATTGCCAGTATAAAAAAGGAACCAGACATAATTTTGTGCATATTCATTAATATATTCTCCCAGATGAAATGATACCGAATTGTACCACTTTTAAAATTAATTTTCTATATAACACCTTGAAGTTTATAACCAACTCCGTGAACTGTTACAATAAGATCCAATTCGATTTTCTTCCTCAAGCGTAAAAGAAAGTTTTTAAGTGCAGGCTTACTCATAAGAATCTCTTGCCAAACACTTGTTTGTATATCTTCATCTGTTATGATGGTATGTTTGTTTTCAAGTAACAATTCTATAAAAAGAGACTCTTTTTTTGTCAATGCAATAATCTTTTGATTTACATGTAATTCTTGTGTATTATGATGATAATAGATATTTTCGGCTATTTTTTGAAAAGAGCTTTGTAACGACTTACTTATTGTATACAGAAGTTTTTGCATCTTTTCAAAGCTCAAAGGTTTTAATTCGTATGTCAATATATTCAGCCCGATAGCTCCAAATAAGAACTCTTCATTTTTATAAGCACTTAAGATAACAATAGGAATATTTTTATCATATTCTCTTATTTGACGTATAAAATCTAGTCCATTCGTATCAGCTATTTTTATATCACAAATAATTACATCAATATTATGCGTATCATAATAATAGAACCCTCGCTCAATATCTTTTGCATAAAAAACAGTATGAAAATATATATCAAGTGTTTGTGAAAAGTTATTTGCAAATACTTCATTATCCTCTACAAGCAGTATATTATAATCTTTTAATTTTCCCATTCCAATACCTCTATTGTAAAAGCAGCACCTTTTTCACAATTAGAAGCATTTATAATACCACCATTTTTTTCTACAACTTCTTTAGCGATGAAGAGACCTATTCCGTTTGAGTTTGTACCGCTTTTATAAGGAAGAAATATTTCCGAAAACATCTCATTTTCAATACCCCCTGCATTATCTTTGATAACAATTTTTTGATCAGATATTTCTATATCCAAAGAAGGATTTTTAATTTCTCTTAATCTAAATATTTTTAAGGCATTGTTTATAATAGCCATAATAGCCTGTGAAAATTCATTTTCATTAATAGTTACGGGTTTTGTTTCATTAGAAGTTACATGTAAAATTACATTATGATATTTTAATGTTGGATTGAGCAAAGTTAATACTTGATTGACGACATAGGTGAGAAGAATTGGCATTGCTTTACACTCAGGTTGATAAAATTCTTTGAAAGTATCAAGAGTCTGCGACATAAAATCTATCAATTTATCAGATGATCGTAAAAATTCTATTTGTTCTTCTTGTGTTACATTAACATTATTTTCAAATTTTATACGCTGCAAAAGATTTATAGAGCCTAAAGACGCAAGCGGTTGTTTCCATTGATGGGCTATATATGTCAACTGTTCACCGAGTGCTGCTTGTTTTGATTGGAGATAGATGAGTTGTTCTTTTGCTTTATTCTTTTGTATTTCACTCTCTATTTTTTGTTCTAAATGCACCTCATACTGTCTCAAAGTAAGATGTGTTTTCACCCGAGATAAAAGTTCGGGAGGGTTAAAAGGTTTTGTAACATAATCAACACCTCCTATCGCAAAACCTTTTTGTATATCTGCCATATCAGTTTTTGCACTGACAAAAATTACTGGAAGATTTTGAAACTTTTCCTTTGCTTTAATCTGTCGACATACTTCAAATCCGTCCATATCAGGCATCATTATATCAAGCAGTACCAAATCAACTTCGTCCTCATTCAAAATGCTTAATGCACTTTTTCCATTGAGTGCGGTAATTACATCATATTCATGTAAAAATTCCAATAATATATCAATATTTGCTATCGTATCATCAACGACAAGTATAGTTTGTTTTTTCATAATAGCTCCTCTGCTTCATTGAATTTATATTTTTTTATCAGCGTTTTTACCATGTCAAATATCTGTTGTTGTTTTGACGGGAGCATATACTGTTCTATCTCCTGTATAATAGGCTGACAAAGTTTTGGACGTTTTTTATGGGTTGCGATTTTTAAATTTCCGAATAATTTTTCTAGTTTTTCTTGGCTTATAGAATCTTTTTTAACTATATCTTTGGTATCTCCTACTTTAGTTAAAACACTCTTTTGTGAAGATTCTATCTCTTTTATAACTTGTAAATGAATTTCAAAAATAAATTCAGAACCTACAGCAACCTCTGAATGTACCCAAATTTTTCCGCCCATAAGTTCAACTAACTCTTTAGAAATTGCGAGACCAAGACCAGTACCTCCATATCTTCTTGTTGTATTACTATCTGCTTGCGTAAAGGAAGCAAAAATATCTTTTATCTTTGATTGTTCTATACCAATACCATTATCTTGTAAACGAAAACGAAAAAGATTATTTTGCAAATACTCTACATGTAAAACAATTGTTCCCTCAGAAGTAAATTTAATAGCATTGGATAAAATATTTGTTAAGACCTGTAACAGTTTAATATTGTCACCATATAAATACATAGGCACTGCATTATTATACTCTATATGAA